>CAYWDW010000175.1:0-8856 GCA_964457105.1 uncultured Heliobacteriaceae bacterium | reverse complement strand
GCGCCTGCAGGATTTAGCGTGGCGACCTCCCGACGAAAAATGTGGGTAATGACAAGGCTTTATTCTGCCGCCCGCCTTCGCGGGCTGAACATGTGAAGAAGCCGTTTCGCGCAAAAGTAACGACGAGGTATTGAATGTCCCGGCTGCGCGAATTTTGGATCTGCTGAGTCTGTGAAACTCGCCGTCATTCCCGCAGGCGCGCGGCGGCGGCTTCATCCAGCATCCACAGCAGGGAGCCGTGACCGGGTTTGATCAACTGGCAGGGATATGTTTCCGGTTGCGAAGGGCCGGTGAGAACTGCCTTCAGGGTGTCGGCTTTGTCGGTGCCGGCAATCAGGAAGGTGATGTTGCGGGCATTGTTGATGGTCGCAGCGGTGAGGGTCAGGCGATGTGCCTGGAGTTTTTCGACGTAATTGGCCACTGCAATCTGATGCTCGGCATGCAGCGCCGCCGTGCCGGGAAAGAGTGACGCGGTGTGGCCGTCAGCGCCCATCCCCAGAAAGATCAGATCGAAGCGCGGCAGTTGCAGCAGCGGCGCCGTGCCGGTCGCTGGCGCGTCCGGCACGGTCAGAAAGAAATTTCTGAGCGTCGCGGAATAGTCTTCAGCGGCCTGTTCGGGGTGCGGATTTTCGCCGGCCATGCGAAAGATGTTTTGTTCAGGCACGGGCACTCTGGACAGCAGGGCTTCGCGCGCCATCCGGTAATTGCTCTCCGGGTGATCGGGCGGCACGCAGCGTTCATCGCCCCAGAAAAAGAAGATGGATGACCAGGGCACGGTGTCGAGAAACGGTTCTGCCGCGAGGGTCGAGAGCATCGCTTTGGGCGTCGAACCGCCCGACAGCGCCACCGTGAACCGCCCGCTGCTGATGACATACTGATCGGCCAGCCGGGCAAAATGCCGCGCCGCTTTGAGCGCCAGTTCTTCGGCGTTCTGATAAATGCGAACTGACTGGTCCGAAAGATTGAGTGCCGTCGTGGACATTGCAGACTCCTTGCTTGCATTCAAATGATCGAAATCAGAGCGGCTGGGTTTTCAGCACATATGCTTCAAGGCCGCGCGACCAGCCTTCAGCGTCGTTTGAAGTGGTCGTGACTGTGGCGGCGGCGCGGATTTCATCTGCGGCCTGGCCCATCGCAATGCTCAGCCCGGCCTGGCGAAACATTTCAATGTCGTTCGGACCGTCACCGATCACGGCGACCTGTTGCGTCGCCACCCCGTAAGCGGCGGCGAGGCGAATCACGACCGAGCCTTTGTGCATGCCGTCAGCCGTCACATCCAGAAAGCGCGGCTTCGAGCGTGAAGCTGAGACCTGGCCCTTCAGTTCGCGGTTGACCGTCTCGGTGGCTTCGGCCACGCGCTCAGGTTTGCCGACGACGGTCAGCTTGACGGCCTCCGCCTGGAGCGCCGCCTGGTAATCATCGAGCCGGGCAGGGAATCCGGCAGTGTGTTCCTCGCGTGCGACGAAGGCATCGCGGACGGGCGCGTACCATTCAGTCTCGGTGTAGATCCAGACGTTGCTGTCATAACGAGCCGCAATGTCGCAGACGCGGGCGGTGATGGCGGGCGGCACAAAGCTGCGCGCCGTGACCTGACCGGCGACATTGATGAGCAGCGCGCCGTTGAAGGCCGCAAAGGGCGAGGCCAGGTCAAGTGCGGCGGCAATGGGGAAGATGCTGCGCGGCGGGCGCGAACTGGCCAGGGCCAGCGCGCAGCCGTGCTGCAGCAGGCGGGCGGCGGTGGCGCGCGCGGCGGCAGTGACTTCGTGGTTTGAAGTAATCAGCGTGCCGTCAATATCGGAAATAACCAGGGCAATCGGGCTGGAACTGAGACCGGGCATCGGCGACTCCTTTCAGTTTCTGACCGGCGACTCCTGAGCCTGGCGACCGAGCAGACGAGCGGCAGCCTCAATCAGGTCGGCGGGGTCGAAAGGCTTGGGCAAATGCAACTGGAAGCCTGCGGCCAGGGCGCGCGCGCGATCTTCGGCTCTGGCATAAGCGGTCAGGGCCAGGGCCGGCACGCGCCCGCCCTGACTGAGCGGCAGTTCTCTGACGCGCCGGATCAGCCAGTAACCATCCTTGTCTGACATTGCCAGATCAGACACCAGCAGGTCGGGCGTCCACTGCTGCAGCACGGTCAGGGCTTCGTCAGCGGACGCGACCGACATCGTGGCAGCGCCGTGTTCGCCGAGCAGCAGCACCAGTAATTCCCGCGTGTCGGGGTCATCCTCAACGACCAGAATGCGCGTGTTGCTCAGGGCCAGCGGCGGCGTGCCTGCAGGCCGGACCTCGACGCTTTCGAGGCGCAATCCGGCCTCTGAAACCCGCAGTTGCGCGAGCGGCAGCCGGACCTTGAAAGTCGCGCCCAGATCTTCGCCGGGGCTGCTCGCCTGCACCGTCCCGCCGTGCAGCTCGACCAGATGCCGCACGATTGACAAGCCCAGCCCCAGCCCGCCATACAGGCGCGTCGTTGAACTGTCGGCCTGGCGGAATCGCTCGAACACGTAAGGCAGAAAATCAGGATTGATGCCCTTGCCGCTGTCCGTGACGGCAATTTCCATCTGCTCGTCCGCGCGTCCGAGCGAGACCGTGACGCGGCCCCCGGAGGGCGTGAATTTGATGGCGTTGTGCAGCAGATTCCACAACACCTGCTGCACCCGGTCGGCATCGCCTGACACCAGCCCCGCTGCCGGGTCGAGGCGGGTTTCAAGCGTGATGACTTTGGCCTCGGCGGCGGGGCGCACGGAATCCAGCGTGGTTTCAATCAGCGGAATCAGTTCGAGGGCGCGCAGGTTGAGTTTGAGCCGCCCGCTGATGATGCGCGACACATCGAGCAGATCGTTGACGAGGCGCGCCTGCGCCCGCGCGTTGCGTTCGATGGTTTCGAGGGCGCGCTGCGCGACTTCAGGCGTCAGGTTCTTGTTCCTCAGCAGGTGATTCCAGCCGACGATGGCATTGAGCGGCGTGCGCAGTTCGTGCGACACGGTCGCCAGAAATTCATCCTTCATCCGGTCGGCGGCTTCGGCGGCGGCGCGCGCCTGACGTTCGGCTTCGTACAACTGCGCGTTGTGAATGGCCACGCCGAGCGTGCCGGCAATGTCGAGCGCGATGTCCTGATGCTGCGGCGTAAAGACGTGCGGTTCGCGGTGGCTGAGGTTGAGCGAAGCGATCAGTCGGCCACTGGCATTGATCGGCAGCGCGAGAAATGACCGGAGGCCTTCGGCCTTCAGTTCTGCGAGGCCGGCAGTCAGGTCGGGGTCAGTCTGCAGATCATCAATTTGCAGGAAGCGCCCGGACTGTAGCTGGCTGTATTCGTCCGGCAGCAGCGGAAGCTGCGACCCGCCACTGAGCGCCGTTTCGTACTGGCAGACGACCGCGAGGCGCGTGATGATGCGGTTGTGGAGGTCATAGGTTGCGACGCTGGCGCGGTCGCAGGGAATCAGTTGCTGCAAGCGCGGCAGCACGGCCTGAGCGATGGCCTGCGGCGACTGGGCCGTCAGAATCGCCTGATCAATTTCGCGCAGAATGAGCAGGCGGTCGGTGTATTGCCGCAGGGCCTCTTCCACGCGCTTGCGGGCCGTAATGTCGTTGGCCACCACCATCCGCGCGCGTCGCCCGCTGAAGGTCAGTTCGTGCGAACTGATGACGACTTCGATGATCGAACCGTCCTTGCGCCGGTGCTTCCAGACGCCGGAATTTCTGATCCCCTTCGGATCCAGACTCGCCACCGATTTGTACCGCGCCTGCTCTTCCGCCGGGCGAATGTCAACTGATGACATGTTCAGAAATTCGCTGTGGGAGTAGCCGTAATGTCTGATCGCCGCTTTGTTGACGGCCAGAAACCGCAGCGTCTCAACATCGAAAACCCACATCGGAATCGGGCTGATGTCGAACAACTGCCGGTAGCGTTTTTCCGATTCGCGCAGTTCGTGTTCACGTGCGAGCCGTTCAGTGACGTCAGTGGAAATCACGAGGCGGGCAGCACGGCCACCAAAGGTGAAATCGTCTGACGTAATGTCAACCTGAATGGTCGTGCCGTCCTTGCGGCGGTGCTGCCAGATGCCCGGCTGCATCCGGCCACGCAGGGCATTGGCTACCATCAGCTTCAGCCGCGCGGCCTCCTCCGGGGAGCGAATCTCAAGCGAGGTCATCGCAAGAAATTCCTCGCGCGTGTAGCCGTAATGATTGATCGCGGCCTGATTGACGGCCATAAAGGCGAAGGTGCCGACATCATAAACCCACATCGGCAGCGGGCAGGCGTCGAACAGTTGCCGGTAGCGTGCCTCTGACACCCGCAGCTCCCGGACCGCCTGCACGCGCTCCGTAATATCGTGGGCCAGCACGAGGCGCGCCGGTTTGTCGGCCCAGGTGATGTCGTGCGTGGTCAGTTCAACTTCAATGATTCGCCCGTGTCTCGTCCGGTGACGAACGGAACGATAGCTGCTCAGGCGCTCGCGCGCCTGAGCGCCGTAGTCGGACAGCAGCGCCGGCACATCCTCCGGCAGATAGAGCGCCGTGATCGGCAGCCCGACGAATTCCTCACGTGCCCAGCCGTAATGCTGAATGGCCGCCTGGTTGACGGCGACAAAGGTCATCGTTTCGTGATCAATCACGCCCATCGGCAGCGGCGTCAGCTCAAACAGTTCGCGGTAGCGCTCCTCCGATTCGCGCAGGCGGTGCATGACTTCGTGCCGCTCGGAAATATCACGAATCGAAATCACGCTGACCAGGCGCCCGCGATAATTGGTGGCCGCCGAGCAGATTTCCAGCGGAAAGCTCGTTCCATCCTTGCGGCGTCCCGTTGCTTCGAGCGGTTTTTCGCTGTCACCGGCGAGGTGTTCGCGCACCTGGCGGCGCGATTCCGGCGCGATCAGTTCCGCGAGGTCGGTGCGAATGATTTCGAGCGGGTCATACTCGAACAACTCGGCGAGCGCCGGATTGGCATCGAGGATGGCCCCCTGTTCGTGAATGGCGATGCCTTCCAGGCGGGTAAAGCTGCGAAACCTTTCTTCGGCGTGATGCATGGCGGCGAGCATGGCCTCGACGGCCTGGCGGGCCGTGACGGCCTCCTGGTGCGCCTGTTCAGTGGTGGTCAGCGCGGCTTTCAATTCCTCGCGCTGCCGCTGTTCATCGCGGCGCAATTCCTCCAGTCGCCGGAAAAAATGCAGACGAAAAACGGTGGCGGTCAGCGCCAGCAGCGCCGCCATCGCAAAGGCGAAGACGTAATGCAGCGCATCCTGCGGCAGCAGCGTCGCGGCGATCAGCGCCCAGCCGCTGAAGCTGACGATGATGACTGCGATCACCAGCCGCAGCGAAAATGAGAACAGCCCGATGGCGCAGATCAGAATCAGGATATTAGTCGCCTGCTGCGGCTCTCGCGTCAGCGCCAGGAGCAGCAGACAGTTGGCGAGAACCAGCCCAATCACCAGCGCGATCATCCGGTCAGCATGTGTCACCTCAAAAGCGGGCCGGGCGGCGCGCCACCTGACCACCAGGATCAGCGCGGCAGTCACCAGCGCCGTCACGCTCATCAGCAGGGCCGTGCGCCCGGTCAGCGCCAGCAGGTGCGCGACTGAAAAGAACAGGTACGTGCCGACCAGCAGCGGCGTCGTGGCCAGCAGAATCCGGCGCGTCAGCTTGTGAATGGCCAGCCGCAACTCTTCCTCAGAAAGCTGCGTCGCCGCGCCGGGACTGAAAAGTTCAGTGTGATGAGCGAACATGTCGCGTTTCTTTCTGTGTGGAGTGCGGCGCGTGCTCGCCGCTTTGGGTTCGATGATGGCAACTCCGGGAAAGCTCGCACCTGCGAGGGCAAAGCGGCGCGCGCTCGCCGCACTCCACACCCGGCGCCAGACCTTATACGCTCCAGGCCGGAAAATTACGCTGCACGATCCCCAGCAGCGCCCGCAACCCGGCGGCAGTATCGCGTCCGAGATGCACCCGAATCGCGCGCCGGTGACGGCTCGCCAGCGACTGAAAATCACCGAGCGCCTGCGCCTGAATCAGCACGCCGAAAGTGAAGATTTCGCCCGGCAGCGGCACATCCTGTTCATCCGCCGCCGTGAGCTGCATAAACACGCCTGAGGCCGCGCCGCCCTTGTGCAGTTGCCCGGTCGAATGCAGAAAGCGCGGGCCGTAACCCGTCGTCGTCGCCACCCGCAGGGCATCGCGCAGGTGCGTGCGAATTTCCTGAAGGACCGCTTCGTGCGCCGCTGTTTCCTGAATGTAATCGAGCAGCGCAATGTAATCGCCCGGCCCGGCCTGCTTCAGATGCGCCGTGATGAAAGCCTCTGCCGTCAGCTCAGCGCCGAGCCGGTGAATCGTTTCAGGATCAGCATAAACGAACAACCCGCTGCCCTCAGCCGCGAGCGATTGCACGGGCAGCGCGCCGCTCGCCTTGAAAGTTTCCAGCAGGGCTTTGGTGTTGTCCTTGCTTTCCTGCACGTTGGGCTGATCGAACGGATCAATGCCCATGACTGCGCCGGCCACCGCCGTTGACATTTCCCACAGATAAAATTCCTCGCCGAGGTCGAGCGGGTCATTCAGGACCCGGCGAATCACCGGATGCCCGGCGGCTTCGAGCGCGCTCAGTCGCGCCGCGGTCGCCGCATCAGCCGGGCCGATGCTGAGGTGGACAAAGATCCGGTCGTGACCGTAGACGTCCGGCTCGCCGAGCGGTTCGCCTGCAATCGGCACGATGCCTTTGCCTTCCTTACCGGTGCTTTCGGCAATCAGTTGTTCGATCCACAACCCCAGCGAAGCGATTTCGGGCGAGGCCGTCAGCGTCAGTTTGTCGCGGCCCGCATTCGCCAGCGTCCCCAGGATGGCGCCCAGCCGCACCGCCGGATTGTCAGCCGTCGGCACCGCCGGAGCGCAGGCATACATCGCCTGTTCGGCGCGATCAAGCAGCGTCGTGAAATCAAAACCCTGCAACGCCGCCGGCACCATCCCGAAATACGACAGCGCCGAATAGCGCCCGCCAATGTCTGCCGGATTGAGAAAGATGCGGCGGAAGTGATCGCCCTTCGCCATGTTTTCCATCATCGTGCCCGGATCAGTCACCGTCACGAAATTCTCGCCCGCCCGGTCGCCCCTGAGTTCACGCAGGCGATTGAAAAAATACTTGTAAAACATCAGCGGTTCGGTCGTCGAACCTGACTTGCTCGACACCACAAAAAGCGTGTGCGGCAGATCAACCGCCGCTTCAAACGCGCGCACGGTCGCCGGGTCGGTGCTGTCGAGCACATGCAGTTCAGGGAACCCGGTCTGATAGCCGAACGTGCGCCGGAAGACTTCGGGACACAAACTGCTGCCGCCCATACCGAGCAGCATGACGTGCTTGAAACCATCCTGACGAATGCGCTCACTGAAGGCGCGCAACTCTGCCGCATTGTCAAACAGCAGTTCCGGCACCGTCACCCAGCCGAGCGCATTTTTGATGATCTTCTGATGCTCCTCTTCAGACTTCCACAGCGTGGCATCCTTCTGCCAGATGCGCCGCACCCATTGTTCCCTGTCCGCGCGACTGATGACGGCCTGCACGGCTTCAGCATAACTGCCGAGCGCGGCGGTTTGCCGGTCGAGCAGCCCGCTCGACAGAATGGCGCGTTTGGAAGTGATCGTGTCAATCAGTGAATTGAACGAAGCCATGAATGATTTGACGCCTTCATCCTGCAACTGCTGCGTGACCTGATCCAGCTCAAGCCCGATGGCCGCGAGGTCAGTCAAAACCTGCCGCGCTTCAGCCAGTCCGGTTTCCAGCGTCAGCGCCGGCTGCCCGTGATCGCGGTAAGCCGTAAATGTCGCGGGCGGCACCGTGTTGACAGTGTCCGGCCCGATCAGCCCGTCAACATAAAGCACATCGCTGTATTGCGGATTCTTGGTGCCGGTCGAAGCCCACAACGGACGCTGCACGCGCGCGCCCTGCGCGGCCAGCGCCTGGAATCGCGCGCCGCCGAAAGCCTGTTTGAAATCCTGATAAGCCAGCTTCGCGTTCGCAATCGCCGCTTTGCCGAGTAGCGCCGTCAGCTTCTCCTTTTCGTCATCGGCTTCGGTGCGACGAATCCGGTATTCAAGCTGCGCATCAATGGCCGTGTCCACGCGGCTGACAAAAAAGCTCGCCACCGAGGCAATGTGATCAACCGGCTGCCCGGCGGCGGCGCGATCTTCGAGGCCGCTGAGGTAGGCATTCATCACCTGCGCATAACTTTCACGCGAAAAGATCAGCGTCACGTTGACATTCAGACCTGCGGCAATCAGCGCCCTGATGGCTGGCATGCCTGCCGGAGTGGCCGGCACCTTAATCATTGCATTCGGGCGTTTGAGCGTCGCCCACAATCGCTGCGCTTCGGCAATCGTGCCTGCGGTGTCGTTGGCGAGCAGCGGCGAAACTTCGAGGCTGACATAACCGTCCCCTTGGCCGGTGCGGTCATACACGGGACGAAACAGGTCGCAGGCGCGCTGAATGTCGGCGATCACCAGCGCCTCATAAATTGCCGTGACGCTGTGGCCCGCCGCCACCAGGCGCTGCAGCGCCGCGTTGTAATCGCTGCTGCCGGCAATCGCCTTTTCAAAAATCGTCGGGTTCGAGGTCACTCCGCGCAGGTCATCTTCAACAATCTTGCGCTCAAGCTCGCCCGTTTCAAGCAGCGCGCGGCGAATGTTGTCATACCAGATGCTTTGTCCCAGCTTTTGCAGTTCAATCAGTGGATTCATTATTCGCTCCTTAACGGCACCTTGAGAGACGATGTCTGGAGTGCCAGCTTTAGCTCAATAGCATTGAATCAGGAAGAGAGATGACGGAACAGACGGAAATAACGGAACACACGGAACAGACCGGTGCTGAATCGGCCTGGTTTCGTC
>CAYWDW010000174.1:0-8936 GCA_964457105.1 uncultured Heliobacteriaceae bacterium | reverse complement strand
CAACCGGGGCCGCGATGAGCGCGATCTGCTGCTCGAACAGGCTGAGAAAATGACCAGGGAAGCGCAGGAGTTGCGCCGTCAGTACGACAGCGGCGGTCAGTCTGATCAGAAGCTGCTGGAAAAATCCCAGGAACTGATGCGGCAGGCGGCTGAGTTCAATCAACTGGCTGAACTTCGTCGTGAAGAACTGGAAAAGGCGCGCAAGGAGGCCCGGTTGTCCGGCGGGACCGGCTTTGGTGTCCGGCCCGGCCTGCGTCAGACCTATCGCCTGGGCGCGAAAACGGTGCAGCTCAGCGAACAGCTTGGCAAATACTTTCAGGTGGCCGATGGGGGCGGCGTGCTGGTCGCTGAAATCGAGCCGGGCAGCGCCGCCGCGCGAGCCGGGCTGAAAGCCGGTGACTGCATTACCGCCATCAACGGTCAGAAAGTGCTGAACAGCGCCGATGTCAATCGTCTCTTCAGCGAAGCCGGCGACAGGCCGGACACGGGTGAAATGACGATTCAGATTGTGCGCGACCACAAAGAGCTGACGCTGAAGATTGAATCAGCGGGCCGCTGAATGCCCGGCGCATCCAACCGTCCATTTTGATCAAGTGTGTTTGTTCTGGTGTTTCAGGGTGAGGAGTCCGAGACGACTCGGACCCGTTTTTGAGGAGGCTGACCGGCCTCCTCATTTTTTTTCACTGAAGCATTATTTCAGGCGGCAGGCAGGGTGATTCTGAAGCGCGCACCGGCGCCAGGCTGCGAATCAACTTCGATGCGCCCGTTGTGCAACTGGACGGCGCGAAAGGCCTGCGCCAGGCCGATGCCGCTGCCCTGCGGTTTGGTCGTGTAGTAGAGATTGAAAATCTTGTCGCGCACGTTTTCAGGAATGCCCGGCCCCTGATCGCTCACCGTAATCTGGACCTGCCCTTTCGGATCGCACGAGGTTGAAATGCGCAACTGCCCGCCTTCGGTCATCGCCTGGCAGCCGTTGATGACGATGTTAAGGATCGCCTGTTTGAGCAGGTCGGCGTCGGCTTTGATCTGCAACGGGCCGTCGGTGTAACGCTCCTGAATTTCAATGTTGTCGGCTCGTGCATCGGCGGCGAGCAGCATGACTTCGCGCACCAGGGTGTTGGTGTCGGTGGCGATCAGTTTCAATTCAACCGGGCGCGTGAAATCCAGAAAGGTCTGCACCACGCGATTCAGGCGGTTGACTTCTGAGGTCAGCACCTGGACGTGCGTTTTCGGGTCATTGCCGGTTTCAAGTTTGGCGTTGAGCAGTTCAAGGTGCAGCACCATCGCGTGCAGCGGATTCTTGACCTCGTGCGCCACGCCCGAAGTGATGCGACTCAGCGCGGCCAGTTTGGTCGCGTAATCAAGCTGCGTTTCAAGCTGCCGGAGCGATTCAAAATCGCGCAGTGTGAGCAGCGCGCCCGCCGGTTTGCCGTGATCTTCAAAAAGCTGCACCGACGCGACGACCTTCTGCGGTTCATCGCCATTGGCCGAAACCAGCGCCGTCTCCTGCAGTGACTGGTGCGAGGTAAAGGCCCGTTCGGTCAGCGCGCTCAGCGGATGATGCGCGCCGAGCGACTCATTGATGACCCGCCCGCGCAGGGTGAAATGCCCGCCGCTCAGCAGCCGTTCAGCTTCAGGACTGGCCATCAGCACGCGCCGTTCACGATCCATCAGCACGACGCGTTCAGACAAACTGCCGACCACCTGCTGCAACTGATCGCGCATGGTTTCAAGTTCCAGGCGACTGCCCGCGAAACGTTTGCCGAGGACGCGCAGACGCTGCGTGACGCTGTGTGAATCAACGCCATTGGCCAGCACCGGTTCGCTTGCCGGTTCCTGTGGCAGTTGCTCGCTGGCGGCAATCGCGGCGCTTTCGGCTTCGAGCAGTTCGATGCTTTTCATCAGCTCGCGCAGCGGGCGCAGCACAAAGCCGGAACTCATCAGCGAAATCAGCAGCGCGAGACCGGCCACCGCGAGCGTGGCAAACAGCAACTGCTTCAACTGCGTTGAGGTGTCACCGAAAATCATGGCGGCTCGCACGCCAAGCAGGATTTTGCCGAACGGCTGACCGCTCAGGCTGACAGGACTGGCCATTTCATAAACCGCCTGGCCTTGTCGCAGGACGCGCAACTGGCTGAACCAGCGGGCGCGTTCGAGGTCTTCAAATGATCTGATAAGCACGGGCGTCTGTCGCAGCCTGAGCGGATCGGCCTGGGCAATCGTGGTGCCGTCGTTTGAAACGATGGCCAGGTAAGCGAAATCACCATTCTCTTCGGTCCCGGCTCTGAGCAGTTGCCGCACGGCCTCATCGCTGCGGATGGCTTCCTGCGGCGCCATCTGCGAATTGCGCAGAATGGCCTGCTGCGCCAGCGCGAAAATCTGTACGGACGTGACCTTTTCAGCGGCGCGCGTGGCCGCAATGCGGCTGCCCGCCAGCCGGGCCAGATTGAAGATGGTCAGGGTTACTGCGACGGCCAGCACCAGCACGGCGATGACCAGCAGGTGACGAGTTCTTACGCTCGGATGCCAGCTCATTTGACTACCTGATTGTGGACTCATGACAGACAGGTTTGACCCTGCCTTTTCAATACTGTTGACACTTTAGTCCGTCGGCAGTTGCCTTTCAAGCCCGCTTGCATCAACAATGGCCTGACACACCGCGCGGTATCATTCAAAACAAAGGCGGCAAGGCCTGGCGAAATGAGCCAGAGCTGAGCGCCCGCTCGAAAAGCAGGAGGTGGCCATCTGGTACACGTTCGGCGTAACGCACATTCCGCGCCCTGCAGGCTGGCTCGTGAGGCTGGTTCGCAAGGCCGGATTCAAATTGATGCCGAGCGGCTTTTACCGCCTCAACCCGGCACTCAGGAGGCCGGGGTCAGCAGTGTCAGATCACACCCGGCTGCGTCACACTGGCGCGGCTACCATTCAACCAAAGCAGTTCCCAATCACGAGAAGGAGCCTCTATGAATACTCGAAAAATCGTCCGCATTGCCGTCACCTGCTGTGTCTTTCTGACTTTGAGCGGGACGGTGCTGGCGCAGGGCAAAAAAACCAAAGACGGCATTTCACAGGCGAACAAGGCGGCCACGGTCTTCCGCGAAATTATGGGTGCGCCGGACAAGGCGATTCCGAAAAAAGTGCTGGATAGCGCTGAGTGCGTGGCCGTTTTCCCGAATGTCATCAAGGCCGGGTTTGTGGTCGGCGGTCGCGGCGGTCGCGGCGTGGCAAGCTGCCGCACGGCGAGCGGCTGGAGCGCGCCGGCCTATTTCACTTTGAAGGGCGGCAGCTTCGGTTTGCAGATCGGCGCCCAGGCGACCGACTTTGTCCTGCTGTTTATGAATGAACAGGGCCTCAACAGCCTGCTCTCAAGTAAATTCACGGTGGGCGGCGACGCTTCGGTGGCAGCAGGGCCGGTCGGTCGCCAGGCCGGCGCTGAAACCGATGTGAAGCTCAACGCGCAGATTCTTTCATATTCGCGCAGCAAGGGATTGTTCGCCGGTCTTGAACTCAAGGGCGTGGTCATCGAACCGGACAAGGGCGATATGACCGGCACCTACGGCGAAAACGTGACCGCGCAGGATGTCCTGAAAACAGGCCGCGCCAAAGCGCCCGCCGGGGTGCAGGTCTTCCCGAAAACCCTGACCAGGTATTCAGCGCGCCGGACAAAGCGGTAAGTCGCGGGTGTCCGTCAGGCTGAGGCAGCCTGAATTTCAGCGATCAATTGTCACGGGGCAGGAGGGAAGCGGAGCAGCCGTGAAAAGGCGATGGGGATACTGCAATCAGTCATCGCCCGTTCACCTGTTCACTGCTGCTCATCTTCCCTCCTGCCCTGTGGCTGATTCGGCGCACGTCAGGGGCGGTGGCCGAAAAAATCTGCGGGCCTGCCAACTCCCTGCTTGACGGCGGGAGGGTAGGCGGGGTAGAAGAATGAACGTTCATTCCGCGCCTGCACCATCAACCCTCTCCTGACGCGGAAGGCTGGACGGGAATTATTCATAATGAGCAACGTTGGACACTCGAAAGTCACTCGCTTATACGAGAGCGGCGAAACCGGCGGCAAACGCGAGGCAATTCTGAATGCTGCCCTGGAGTTGTTCACTGAACGCGGTTTTCACGGCACGGCGATGCCGCTCGTGGCCGAACGAGCCGGAGTCGGGGCCGGCACCATTTACCGGTACTTCGCCAGCAAGGAAGCGCTCGTCAATGTGCTGTATCAGCACTGGAACGAATTTCAACTGGTCACGATCACCAGCGAGGTGCCCTGCGACATTTCGCTGCGCGATCAGTTTCATATTTACTGGCAGCGACTGGTGGATTTTGCGAAGCATTATCCGACCGCTTTCGCTTTTCTCGAACTGCACTATCACGCGCCTTACCTGGACGACACGAGCCGCGCCATCGAAGAGCGTGGCCACCATGCCCTGGTCGGTTTTTTTGCGGAATGCCTGCGTCAGCATATGGCGCGCGAGGCTTCAGCCGAAATGCTGGCGAGCATCGTCTGGGGCGCTTACGTCGGGCTGGTCCGAGCCAGCCGCAACGGGCGGTTTGAAATGACGCCGGAAGTGATTGCGCAGTCCGAAACCAGTTGCTGGGATGCGATCAGGCGCTGAACAAATTGCATTCAGCTTCGGAGTGGTGAATGTCAGAGGCCGATGAATAATTACTGAAAGCGTATTCGCAGTTATCCAATTATCAACGAACCGGGAACGCACCACAGGCGTAACTGTTAGTTCCCCCTGGACACATAAATCACCCGGCAGTCACGCGCTGCCGCATCCATTTCACTTTCACTCGAATATCGCGCGGAGTTTGGATTTTATGAAACGCACCATCACCACGAGTCTTCTCATCGCCCTGGCCGTCGCCGGGTTTTTCTGGTCGCAGACGGCGGGCAGCGCAAAGACTACGCCAGCTAAACAAGTCACTTTCAGCAAGGATGTCGCGCCGATCTTTTTCAAGAGTTGCGCCGAATGTCATCGTCCGGGCGAGAGCGCGCCGTTCTCGATCCTTTCCTACAAGGAAGCCCGTCCGTGGGCCAAATCAATCCGCGAGCAGGTCGTCGGCAAACAGATGCCGCGCTGGGATGCCAGTCCGGCACACGGGCAGTTTGCCAACGACCGTCGCCTGACGCCGAAGGAAATTGACACGATCACCGCCTGGGTGGATCAGGGTGCGAAGGAAGGCAACCCGAAAGACCTGCCGCCGGTGCCGAAGTTTGTCGAAGGCTGGACGATTGGCAAGCCCGATCTCGTGCTGACCATGCCGGAAGAGTTCACGCTTGAAGCGAGCGGGCCGGATGAATATCAGTACTTCGAGATTCCGACCGGCTTCACCGAAGACAAATATGTTCAGGCCGTCGAAGCGCGTCCGGGCAATCGCAAAATCGTGCATCACATCATCGCCTTCATCAAGCCGCCGAAAAAAGAGAATCCGAATCGTCCGAAGCTCTCGAAGGAAGAGATTGCAAAGCTGCGGGCTGAGGCCGAGAAGCAGTCAATTCAGTATCAGGACGGCTTCCTGCGTCGCACCAAAGCCGATGCTCCGGCTTACAACGACGGCTGCGCGGTGCCCGAATCGGAATACAAAAAACGTCGCGTTGAAGGCGGCGAAGGCGGCGGCAGCAACAATAACTGGCTGGTCGGTTATGCGCCCGGCAACATCGTGCAGCCCTGGGAACCGGGCGTGGTCAAGAAGATTCCCGCCGGTGCAAGCATCATTTTCCAGGTGCATTACTCGAAAGCCGCCGGTTCGGTGCAGAAGGATCGTTCCTCGGTCGGTCTGATCTTTGCGAAGACGCCGCCGAAGAAAGAAGTTTACATGGCCGGTGTGGCCAATCCGTTTATGAAACTCGAACCCGGACTGGACAATCAGAAGGTCACGGCCTGCTGGACGGCAAAGGAAGACATTCACATCTACACGATGACGCCGCACATGCACCTGCGCGGCAAGGCGCAGCGGATCGAAGCTTTCTATCCCGACGGCAAGTCTGAAATTCTGCTCGACGTGCCGACCTACAGCTTTGCGTGGCAGGTCACGTATGAACTGAAGGAACCGAAGGCCATGCCGAAAGGCACGAAGTTTCTCGTCACGACCTGGTTCGACAATTCAAAGAACAACAAATACAACCCCGCGCCGGACAAAGTCGTGCGCTGGGGTGATCCGACTTATGACGAGATGATGATCGGGTTCATCGAATACACGGTGGACCATCAGAATCTGCGTCCTGCTGCGGCAGCCGGAATGGGCGGCAACGGCGCGCATAAGTAATCCGCGCGAGCGATCCGCCGGGTCTGTCAATCAACCATCAGGCACAGGCTGCCGGAATAAAAACCCGCAGCCTGTGCCGAATTTCAGGGGGCCGAATCGCCATGAACAAAACTCGCATCACCGTGATCGCGCTGGCCTGTCTGCTGGCAGTCGCCTTGTTCACCTTGCCGACAAGTCAGGCCACCGGCCGTAAAACCGCGCCGAAAAACGTGACCTTTACCAAAGAGGTTGCGCCAATCTTCAACAAGGCCTGCGCCGAATGTCACCGGCCTGGCGAAGCTGCGCCGTTCTCAACGCTGACTTACAAGGATGTGCGTCCCTGGGCCAAAGCCATCCGCGAAAAGGTCATCAACAAAACCATGCCGCCCTGGCACGCCGACCCGCACGTGGGCGAATGGGCCAATGACCGCCGCCTGTCGCAGGCCGAGATTGACACGATCACGGCCTGGGTTGACGGTGGCGCAAAGGAAGGCAATCCGAAAGACCTGCCGCTGATGCCGACCTTCACTGACGGCTGGTCAATCGGCAAACCTGATCTGGTGATTTCGATGCCGGAGGAATTCACGCTTGAAGCGAGCGGGCCGGACGAATATCAGTATTTCGAGGTCAACCCCGGCTTCAAGGAAGATGTGTACGTGCAGCAGGCCGAAGCGCGTCCGGGCAATCGCAAGATCGTGCATCACATCATCGCCTTCATCATTCCGCCGTCGAAGGATGGTCAGCGTCCGCAACTGAGCAAGGAAGAGATTGAAAAGATCCGCGCGCAGCGCGAGAAGGATTCGATCTATTACAAGGACGGCTTTCTGAATCGCGTGAAGATGGATGCGCCGGTCTTCGATAACGGCTGCGAGCTGCCGAGCGGCGGGTCCGGTTCAAGCCGCAACGCGCGGGCGCGTGGCGGGCGGTCTTCAGAAGAACTCGGCATGATGCTCGCCGGTTTTGCGCCGGGGATGAATCAGACGAAACTGGAGCCGGGCCAGGTGCAGAAGATTCCGGCTGGTTCAAAGATCCTGTTCCAGATGCATTATTCAAAGGTCGCCGGTTCAGTGCAGAAGGATCGTTCCTCGGTCGGCCTGGTGCTGGCCAAACAGCCGCCGCAAAAACTGGTGCTGACAAAGCCGGTCTCGAACAATTATTTTCTGATTCCGCCGGGCGCTGATAATCACCAGGCGACGGCCTGCTGGACGGTGAACGATGACATCCACATTCTGACGCTGATGCCGCATATGCACGTGCGCGGCAAGGCGCAGAAGATCGAAGCCTTCTATCCGAACGGCAAGTCTGAAGTGCTGCTGAACGTGCCGAATTACGACTTTTCGTGGCAGACGGTTTATTACCTGAAGCGGCCTGCCGCGATTCCGAAAGGCACGAAGATTGTCGTCACCGGCTGGTTCGACAATTCAGCAAAGAACAAGGCGAACCCCGACCCGACCAAAGCGGTGCGCTGGGGCGACCCGACCTACGACGAAATGCTGATCGGCTGGATCAACTACACGGTGGATAATCAGAACCTCAAAAGCACCACCGCGATGAATACCGGCAAGTCAGACAAATAGAGGCTCCCTGGGAGCGCGAGCCTGCTGCTTGCGCTCCCCAATGAACTTCATTGACCGGAGGAGATCAGCCGTGAAGCGAATTCTGTTTGCGACCCTGCTGCTGACGGTTTGTTCCGCTGCGCTGCGGCCTGGCTCCGCGAGCGCCAGCGGCGAGGCGAACACCGAAAAACGGAACGTGACCTTTACCAAAGATGTCGCGCCGATCTTTTATGCCAAATGCGCCGAATGCCACCGCCCAGGTGAAGTCGGGCCGTTTTCGCTGATGAGTTACAAGGAGGCGCGCCCCTGGGCCAAATCCATCCGCGAACAGGTCGTCGAAAAAGTCATGCCGCCCTGGCACGCTGATCCGCATCACGGACAGTTTCGCAATGACCGCCGCCTGTCGCAGGCTGAGATTGACACGATCACCGCCTGGGTTGACGGTGGCGCGCAGGAAGGCAATCCGAAAGACCTGCCGCCCGCACCGAAGTTTGTCGAAGGCTGGAACATCGGCAAACCCGACCAGACCTTTTCAATTCCCGAACAGCGCATTCCGGCCTCAGGCGTGGTCAAATATCAGTACCTGACTGTGCCGACAAACTTCGCCGAAGACCGCTGGATCAGCGCGGCTGAAATTCGCAGCACGGGCCGTTCAGCCGTGCATCACGTGATTGTTTTCCTGAAAGCCTCGAACAGTCCGGGCGGCGAAGGTCAGCGGCTGCTCGTCGGCACTGCGCCGGGCGAACAACCGACCATCTTTCCGGCAGGCTATGCCAAAAAAATTCCTGCCGGGTCGGAACTCGTCTTTCAGATGCATTACACGCCAAACGGCAAAGAGGCCACCGACATCACTACCGTCGGCCTGATCTTCGCAAAGCAGCCCGTCGCGTATGAAGTGCATACCCGCCCGGTGCTGCAAATGAAGTTTGCGATTCCGCCCGGCGAGGCGAATTACCGGGTCGAATCAAATTACACCTTCACGCGCGACGCGCATCTGACCAGCCTGATGCCGCACATGCACCTGCGCGGCAAAGATTTTCTCTATCGCGCCGTGCTGCCTGACGGCACGTCAAAGACGCTGCTCTCAGTGCCGAAGTATGATTTCAACTGGCAGACTTACTACGTGCTGAGCGA
>CAYWDW010000173.1:0-8944 GCA_964457105.1 uncultured Heliobacteriaceae bacterium | reverse complement strand
AGGCGCTGCCCTCAGAGTCACCAGGTCGCTACCGCTCCCTGTACTGTTCCGGGCGCACCTGAAAACCGCTGTAAGCTGATTTGAAAAAAGTGATCTGAATGAACAGCGAGTTTGCTTTCATCAATCAACTGCGCGCGCGTGCCGCTCGTCGCGCTGATGATCTGATCTGCGGCATCGGTGATGACACCGCCATCATCGGTCAACACACGGGCTGTGAAACTTTGATTACGGCGGACCTGCTGATCGAAGACGTTCACTTCAAATCGGCTGACACGCCGTTTCAGTGCCTCGGCCACAAATCGCTGGCTGTCAGCCTGAGCGACATTGCCGCGATGGGCGGCGCGCCACGTTTCGCGCTGCTCACGCTCGGCATTCCGAAATCACTCAGCGCTGACGGGCAGTGGGAAGAATTTTTCGCCGGATATTTTGCGCTCACTGAAAAGTTCAAGGTGACCTTGATCGGCGGTGACACCTGCGCCGCGCCCGACCGGCTGACGATTGATTCAATCGTGCTGGGCGAGGGCGAACGCGGCAAAGCTGTGCGCAGAAACGGCGCGCGCCCTGGCGACGCGATTTACCTCACGGGCGAAATTGGCGGTTCGGCAGCAGGGCTGGAACTGCTGCGACGCGGCGAGCGTTTCGGCGAGGGAGATGATCTTTTGCAGCGAGCCTTGCGCCGACACCTGATGCCGCAGCCGCGTGTCGAATTCGGGCGACTCGTCGGCGCATCCGGGCTGGCGCACGCAATGATTGATGTCAGCGACGGGCTGGCGCAGGATCTCGCACACATCTGCGAAGAGAGCGGCGTTGGCGCGATCATTGATTACGAAGCTGTGCCGGTGGCGGCGGAAACAAGGCTGATTACTGAAAATGAACAGAGCGCCTTTCAAATCGCCATCAGTGGCGGCGAAGATTACGAACTGCTGCTGACGGCGGGCCGCGCTGACGAAGGCACCTTGCTGGAAGCGGCCCGGCAATGCAATCTGCCGCTGACCAGAATCGGTGAAGTGATTGCCGTTGATCCGGCCACCGGCTTTGCGCCAGCGCTGCGCCGGGCGGGACGAATCGAGCCGGTCACAGTGCGCGGTTACGATCACTTTGCCTGAGCGCGGCCTGGCAGCAATTGACTGCCCTGCAATCGTTGGCCTAAGCTGTCCGCTGATTCGCACCTGCCTTTGAAAAGCAAGCTGCAAAAATTATTGGAATGATGGAACAGGCTGAGAGATTACAGAAGATCCTGCTGCGCCGGATGGGCGAAGCGATCAACGATTTCGGGATGATTGCCGACGGCGACCGGATTATGGTTTGTCTGAGTGGCGGCAAGGACAGTTACACGCTGCTGGCGCTGCTGCTGGCCTTGCAGAAAAAAGCGCCGGTCAGGTTCGATCTGCTCGCGGTCAATCTGGATCAGAAGCAGCCGAACTTTCCCGCGCACGTGCTGCCGGAATATCTCTCAATGCTGGGTGTGCCGTTCCGCATCGTCGAGCGCGACACTTATTCAGTCGTCAAGCGGCTTGTGCCCGAAGGCAAAACTTACTGCTCGGTCTGTGCGCGGCTGCGGCGCGGCATTCTTTACAACATCGCGGTTGAGGAAGGCTGCACAAAGATTGCGCTCGGTCATCACGCTGACGACATTCTGCAAACCTTCCTGCTCAACTTTCTCTACATCGGCACGCTCAAGGCGATGCCGCCCGTGCTGCGTTCAGACGACGGGCGCAACACCGTGATTCGCCCGCTCGCTTACTGCTGGGAAACAGACATTGCCGCGTATGCCGCGACACAGCCGTTTCCGATCATTCCCTGCGACCTGTGCGGCTCGCAGCAGAACCTCAAACGCAAACGCGTCAAACGCCTGATTGACGAATTGCAGCAGGAAATTCCCCGCGTGCGCAAATCCATGCTGACCGCGCTCGGCAATGCCGTGCCGACGCATCTGCTCGATTCGCGTCTGAATGACTTCAGGGCGCTGGCGCAAATCGGCGGCATTTCGACCGGCGATGTCGCGGCTGAACTCGATGCTGCGCTGAGCCTGCACGAAAGCGCATCCGCTTTGTCAGAACTTGTCACACTGGAGGCTTAGCTGTATGGGACTGGCACAAAGAAAGCTGCTGACACCGGAAGAATATCTGGCCTTCGAGCGCGAGAGCGAAATCAGACACGAATATGCTGACGGACAGGTTTATGCGATGGCGGGCGAAAGCCCGAATCACAGCCGCATCTGCGTCAATCTGGCGCGAGAAATCAGTAACCAGTTGAAAGGCAAACCGCGCGAAGCTTTCTCACCGAATATGAAGGTGAGGAACAGTTCGGCCAGCAAATTTGCTTACCCCGATCTGACGGTGGTGTGCGGCGAGCCGGTCTTTCACGATGAATTTCAGGACGTGCTGGTCAACGCCAGAGTCATCTTTGAAGTCCTCTCGCCTTCCACCGAAGCTTATGATCGTGGCAGAAAATTTCTGCGTTACCAGAGTCTCGAGACATTCACTGATTACGTGCTGATTTCGCAGGAAGAACCCTGGCTTGAACATCGAATGCGCCGCGCTGACGGTGAGTGGACGATATTCAGCGTGACCGGGCTTGAGCACAGTCTTCATCTGGCTTCGATTGATTGCACGCTGCGACTGGCGGAAGTTTACGACCGCGTCGTTTTTCCGGCTTCGGATGGGGACGCCTGATTGCTTGAATCCGACTGCTCCGTGGCTGCCAGTGGCAGCCGGTTCAGATCACTACAACAGGAAACAGAGACCATAATGCAGCCAGAAAAAACACCCGACGGCAGACTGGTTCAGATCGAACCGCTGAAAAAGAACGACCATCCATTTCTCTCCGCTTCAACGCAGAATCAACTGGCCCCGGACGAGGTCACTGACATTGAACTCCCGCCGATTCCGTCGGACTGGTGGGTTTATCGGAAGAAAACTTATGCGCTGGCGCGCAAGCTGCTCGGCTTTCTGTACACGACGCATTCCTGGGGCGCGACGCGGCGCTGGGTGCTGTCGGTCTTTCTGCCGGACAAAATTCTCTATCGCTGGAAGCCTTATCAGCGCGGCGGCTGCAACCGCTGCGGCCTGTGCTGCAAGATCGTTTTCAAATGTCCATTCTTTTACGAGGACGGCAAAACGACAGCCTGCATGGTTTACACGACAAAGCATGCGGTCCCGCCGTGCGTCACCTTCCCGATTGACCCGATGGACCTGCGCGAGGTGCAGCGCGAAGTCGCCCCCGCGCCCTGCCCGTTTTACTTTGAAGGCCAGCCCGAACACGCGACGACCTGGAGCGCAGTCAGAACTGAAGTCAGACTGGCACTCGCCCGGCGCATCAACAAACTCAAGGCCGTCTTCGATTCCTGAACCACGCCGCAAGGCTGACAACGACAGGCCGCCGTCAGGGCTTGCACTGCCCTGACGGCGGCCTGTTTGTAATTGCGGCTCGTCAGTATCGGGGGGCAGCGCCTCAGAAACTGACTCGCAGGCCCATTGAAATCACCCGCCGACCGCCGCTGTTCTCCTGGAAGTTGAAGAAGTTGCGATTGTCGAGGTTGATGCTGTTCGGGATGCCGAAGTACGGGTGATTGAAGGCATTGAACATCTCCAGCCGGTACTGGAAGTTGACCCGTTCAGTGATTCTGAAATTCTTGAAGATGCTCAGGTCAATGTTTTCCAGACGATCACCCACAAATGAATTGCGGCTGACATTGCCAAAGGGCGTGCCGAACTTCATCGCCGCGCCGGGGCCGTTGATGATGAAGCGCACGTCATTGGGACTGACCGGAGTAAAGACGTTGTTGTTGAGGTCGCGCATCAGGTAATAGCCGGTCGAACTCGTCCGCAGCACCGGGTTGCCGCCGCTCGTGCCGCAGCGCCCGTAAAAGATGCAGGCGTCAACATCCGTAATGCCGACCGAACCCAGCGGCGCTTTCGGATTGCCCTGGAACGGACGAAGCTGCGAAACCCCGAAGAAGGCATTCATGAACGAGACGTCTTCGTAAGGATTGCGGCTCGAAACCGGATGCGTCGGCGTGAAGTGATTGCCGGTGCGAAGCAGCAGAATGCCATTCAACTGCCAGCCGCCGACGAGGCGGCCCAGCAGGCCTTTCTGCTCGCGCATGAACGGCAGTTCCCAGACGAAGTTGGCCGTGAAGACGTGCCGCGCATCGAAGCCCGACAGTCCGCGTTCATCATGCGTCAGGTCAAGCGGATTCTGCGCCACCGCGACCGAGTTGCCATCGCCGAAGTTGAAAACCTCGCTTGAATTGTCAATCGCCTTGCTCCAGGTGTAAGTGAAACCATAAAGCACCTGGCTGCGGAATCGTCCGTCAAAACGCATCTGCAAACCGTGATAAATGGACTGCGCGCCGTTGAGACGTTCGCGCGCCACGCCGGTCGGGTAGAGCCTGCCGTTGCAGGCGGCTTCATTGTCCGGGGTCGCCGGATTGTTCGTGCAGGTCAGCGGGTTGGCCGAGGACGGCAGCCGGCCAGGAAAGCCCGGCACTGACAGGGTCTTTGCCGTATTTGACACCGGATCAAAGTAAGCCCGGCTGAAGCCGTTGACGATATTACCGACGAACGGGTTCTGATTCACGGACTGGAACAGCCCGACGCCGTGCGTGCCGACGTAGCGAATCTCAAACACGTTCCGGCCTGCAAGCTGGCGCTGAATGCCGAGTGACCACTGTTCGGAATAGGGTGAACGCATTTTGGTGTTAATCGTCGTGCGATTGAACAGGCGCGGGTCGAAGGTATTGAAGGCAATCAGCCCGCTGCTCGATGCTGCCGTGCGCACCTTGTCTCCGGTCGGACTGGCATCCGGCACGCCAAAGCCCGCCGCACTGGTCAGAAAGACCGTCGGCGCGGCAGTCGAAATGTTGAGCATGAGGTTGTAGAAGGTCGCGTCATAGGCCATCCCGAACCCGCCGCGAATGGTGGACCTGTCTTCACCAAACACCTTTTTGAGCCAGCCATCCTGAAAGCGCGGTGAGTAAACCAGCCCGACGCGCGGCGCCCAGTTGTTGCTGTCCACCGGGATTCTGGGATTGACCCGCGCTTCAATCGGCAGGTTCTGACGCCAGAACGCTTTGGCTGAGTCACGCTCACGGGCCGTCGTCACATCGTTGAGCAGGTTGATGGGCTGCCCCGTGTTTTCATAACGCAGGCCCAGATTGAGCGTCAGGTTCTGGCGAATCCGCCAGTCATCCTGAACATAATAAAACTGGTCTGTTTCATCGTAACTCAGCGTCGCCGGACCAAAGGCCACCGTCAGCGTGGTCGGCGTGTTCGCGGCCAGTTGCGCGGCGCTGTCAAACTGGAAGTTGCCGTTGACGTTGGGCAGGAAGGGCGCAATGTTTTTCAGCTTTCTGAGATCCATGCCCGTCTTGATCTGGTGATTGCCAAACGTCAGCGCGACGTTATCAGTGTACTGGTAAGCCTCAACCGTGCGCCCCTGCGGCAGGTTGGTGGCCGGGCCGATGGACAGCAGGCCCGCGCCATTGGCCGCCGTGAAAGCCGGATTCAGGAAGGCCAGCGCCAGATCAATCTTGTCGGGATGCGGAATCTGCGCCTTGCCGCCGCTCGTGCCGCCGCCAAACAGGACGAAGAGTCTGGAGTAATTGAACCGGAATTCGTTGTTGAGGCGACTGGTGATGGTCCAGTTCCAGCCGCCGCCGATCTGCTTCGATTGAGCCGGCTGATCGCCGGTAAAACCGCCCACTGTTCTGAGCGCATCCTTGCCCGGCGTGTCCTGCCAGAAATAGCGACCCCAGAGCCGGTGCTTGTCTCCGAGGTTGGCATCGCCGCGTGCGGTGTATTCATCCTGCCGGTTGTTGCGCTGCACCAGCCGCCGCACCGCTGCCATCGGTACTGATGTCGTGCCAACCGTGATCGTTGACTGCCCCACGTCAGTGCGGGCCTGAGGATTGCCGAGCGGCAGGGCGAAGGCTGAATAGTCGGCGTAATATTGCACCGCCGCATTGTTCGGATAAGCCGCCTTCAGCGCCTGAATGCCTGCCGTGGTCGGGGCCAGCGTGGTCGAGCGCAAGTCATCAAGCAGCGGGTTGCGCCTGAAATAACCGGTCGTGAAGAAGAAGATCCGGTTTTTGATAACCGGGCCGCCAACCGCATACGTCCAGATATTATCGAGGCTCGGAGCCGGTTCCTTCTGACCGGAACGTTTTTCCAGGTTGGTCAGCGAATTGAAATTGGCGTTGTCGAGGTGTTCCCAGGTCGCTGAGCCGTGAAAGGCGTTGGAGCCGGATTTGCTGACGATGTTGACGATGGCTCCCTGATTGCGGCCATATTCAGCCGAGAAGTTGTTGGTGATGACCTGGTATTCACCGACGACTTCCGGGTTCCGCACGAAATAGTTCGGCCCGCCGATGGACAGATCGTTATTGTCCACGCCGTCGAGCGTGAAGTTGTTTGAGCGGGTGCGCTGGCCATTGGCCGAAATCTGCGTGCCGTTGGAATTGACGTTGGCGCCGATGCCAGGCGTCACTCCGGGCACAAGCAGCGCCACGCGATCCAGCCCCTGACCAGGCGTATTGATCGGCAGGTTGGCAATCTTCTTTTCCTGAAAAGTCGCCGAAAGCTGCACGGTGTCTTTTTCAACCAGAGCTTCTGCGCCGCCCGTGACCGTCACGACTTCGCTGATGGCCCCGGCCTCCAGGCTTGCGTCAACCACCGTATCCCTGCCGACTGAAACTTCAACGCTCCTGAATGCAATCTTCTTGAAGCCAGTCGCTTCGATGGTCACATCCCACGCGCCGGGGATGATTCTGGGCACGGTGTAAATACCGTCATTGTTTGTGGTCGTTCGGATTTCCGTGCCGGTGGCAGCATTTCTGACAAGCACGGCGGCATTCGGCACAACAGCCCCGCTGCTGTCAGTGACTGCCCCGCGAATCCCGCCGGTGGCAGTCTGAGCAGCAGCCCAGGTGAAGGGAACGGTCAGTGCAGCAGCCAGGAGCAGCATCATCAGGACGAATGCCCGTCCTGTTACGAGAGGGGTTCTCATAGTTTCCTCCTTGTTGGGTTGCGATGAGTTGTCTGATGGAAGCTGAAGCGGAATCTTCAGCAAAGATTCCGTAAAACCGGAAAATCAATAACAGTGCCTGATGATGACTGCGGTCTGAAACTTTCGGGGAAGGTCGAACTCCGGCTTTGATTCCTGATGATGCGCTGCCGTTAGCTTCTGATAGATGGAAGAGAATTATGACAGCCCGGAATTAGCAAGGATTATGCCAGCCGCAGCAGTGAAAAGCGGGCTTGATTTTATATTACTTAGCTGACAAAAGACTGGACAGCGGGCCAGGCCCTATCCATTTTTCTGGATTTGGTTGGGATTTTCGTAGAGTCGGGTGGGGTTTGATCTGAAGGCAGGCCCTGACAACTGGTGCACTCAGGCCGAAATCAGACAGCGGATTCAGCACAGATAAAGACAGGCCGCGTGACGGTCATTGATTCCGTCACGCGGCCTGTCTGTCTTACTAACTGAAGCAGCACCGATCAGAAATTAAACTTCAGCGCAATCTGCATCTGACGTGCGCCGAAGTTCAGTCCGGTGATTCTTCCGAACTGAGTGCTGTCAATGCTGTAATCACCCACGAAAAAGAGCGGATGATTGAGGAAGTTGAAAAAGTCCGCCCGGATCTCCAGGTTCCTGACATTTTCACTGTCGAACCGGACGCGCTTGATGACTGAGAAATCCCACGAAGTCTGGGACGGGCCATCAAACTGCAGCCGCTGCAGGGTGCCGATGTTACCGGCGGTCGGGTGGAAGAAGACCTGACCGCTGAAGGCCGCCGTATTACCGGCATTATCGGCGCCGACGGCCCGCCCGGTTGTGGGGTCAGTCACCTTCGGATCAATGTAAAACACGCGACCATCAGGGAGCTTGCGAATACCGAACAGGTCCTTGATCTGATCGCGGGTCAGACTTGAAACGGCGGGATTGGAGCCGGTGTTGCTGAAAGTCCCACGTCCTGACAGGATTGAGATCGGCGCGCCGCTCTGGAAGTGAACAATCGAGCCGACCTGCCAGCCGCCGATCACCCGATCAGCGAAACCATTCGTCCCGCTCAGGAATCGCTTGCCGCGTCCGAACGGCAGTTCGAAGATGACGCTGGCATTGATCACGTGCGTGACGTCGAAATCAGCCCGCACCTTGTCAATCTGCGGACGCGCGTTGTCAACGTAAGGCTCAAAGCGCGACTGCGACGTGCCTGCCGAGTTGGTCAGCACCTTGCTGAAGGTGTAATTCACCTGACCGAAGATGCCGTTCTTGAAGCGGCGACGAAGCTCACCCTGGAAGGCATGATAATCAGTCGTGCCGCCATTCAGGATCAGCCCGGCGCCGAAGATTCCCGGATTCGGCAGGAAGCCTGCCGCCAGGGCCGCGGTCCGGCTCGTCGGCGAGGTGATGTAAGTGCTGGCGAGGCTGGCGACCTGTCCGGTCTGAATAGCGCTTCTGACGCCAGCCTGGGTCAGCAGTCCGCCGCCGTATTTCGTCAGTTCCGTCAGTTGCTGGCTGCCAGGCAGGCTGGCATTGTAAGCCGGATTGAAGACGCCGCAGGTCGCCGTCGTGCAACCCGGAGTCGTGTTCGGGGTGTTCAGGGCAATGAACCCGTTACTGCGTGCCCGCAGGAAGTCCTGCAGGAAAGCACTGTTCACGCCAATCTGATTGAGTTCGAGTCCGCGCCAGATGTCACGGCCCATGGTGCTGACGTAACGTCCCTCGACCGCCAGATCCCAGAACAGTTCACGCTCAACGCTGAAACTGATCTGATGAACGTAAGGCTGTTTGATATTGGGATCAACCAACTGTGCCGGCGCAGTCAGGCTCAGCGCCAGTTGATCGGCGTAAGTCCGCGGCACCTTGAAGTTCGGCGGGTTGATGGCCGGAACCCCGGCATTGACGAAAGCATACTGGTTGAGCAGCGCCGCGATCGTGG
>CAYWDW010000172.1:8390-8945 GCA_964457105.1 uncultured Heliobacteriaceae bacterium | reverse complement strand
TTTCATCCTGATTTTCTTTTGCGCGAGTACTTAGGCCGGATTTATTGTGTTTTTGTAAGCACCCATCTGCCACGATCTATCCAAAGAAGCTTGCGAAATCGATAATCACCAACAAATTTTCCTGCCTTAAATAACCCGGTTCCTGAAATTTTGGATCGCTTGCCCGTGTAGTCCATTTTCCACACTCCCTGACCAAGGGAAGTCATTGTCGCCAATAGGATGTCTTCATTAAAATATTCACTACCAGTGAATACAGCCTGAACTTGTGGCTGCTTATTTACGACGGTAATTGTCAGGACCAAAGAACCAGAAACATTGTAGTCATTACTCGCCCAAGACCCTGTATATGTGCCAGCAACCTCATCAATAGTTCCAGTGGATGTATCTTTACGAAATACCAATTCATCTACAACTCTTATTGTTTCCCAAGCCTGTGTGGAAAGAGTTGAGTCAAGCCCAAGCACATATGTTGATGGAATAGCAAAATTTAGATTCTGTCCTTCGCGAAGCTGCCAAGAGACAACACCCAACACTTCCCCTGAAGCGTTGACTAAA
>CAYWDW010000172.1:0-8380 GCA_964457105.1 uncultured Heliobacteriaceae bacterium | reverse complement strand
GCTATTTCCTGGAGAGGCTGGGCAAGAAAACTGGTAATTGTTTACACGGTCAATATTTTGTATTTGACTGAGCAACCCATCACTGATGCTAAACTCAAGCCCCTTTGGCGCGCCAATGACATAAACCTTACTGCCAATGGCTGGCTCCGCCGTCACGAAACGTAATAGCGGTTTCCCAAAAGTCTTAATTCTAATTAGTGCCAGGTCTCGCTTTTCATCTTTATCAATTAGCCCTGTGACCTCATACTCATCACCATTCGAGAAATTGGCGGTAACCCGTTTTGCATTACGCACAACGTGCAAAGCTGTTACAGCTATTCCATCTTTAATTGCTAAAAATGCTGTCCCAGTAACGCCTGAACCATCTTTCTTCTCGACAGTCAAAGTAACAATTGATGGCAAGAGGTTTTTGTATATTTCTTCAGGTCGCTTCTCCTGCGCTAAAACGGGAGAAATCAGAAGGATAATAGTGGTGAGAATTATTATCTTGTTTATCATAACTTTCTTCCCTTGGGGCACAAATTAGGCCTGCTATGAAAATAAGCCCTAACCGATTGATCCCATTGGCGGGCTTATTTTCATCCTGCGGGGTGAAGCTTCGCTTCATGTAACATGTAATTAGACTGCCAGCGGATGCATATATTAGTAGATACATGCATATATTGGCAGATGCGTTCATCTATTAGTAGATACTGCCTGTTATCTATCAGTAGATGCTTTCTTGTCATCTGCTAATAGATGCTTTTCTGCGATTCGATCTTGCAGTCCGAGTGCCTTCACCTGGTCGTAGCGGAGTTCCCAGAGACGTTTTCCGGGGTTCCATCGGCCCCCCGCCTGTTTGATCTGGCGTTGCAGGGCATACTCCCGGACGCCGACCCGGAGACCGACAATCGTTTCCCGGCGCAGCGCTTTCTTTTTGCCTGGCCAGGTGACCCGCTCGATCACAAGTTCCACCGTCTTGAGGCGTTCCTGCCGTTCTTCATCATACCGATAACGGACGCACAGAAGCTGTTCGCCGGACTGCGCCGACAGCTTGCGGATGCCGCGCGGCCCTGGTTTGAGGGTTAACTGGCCTGGCATCGCCCTGTCCTCCTCTGGCTAAGAAAACGGATGTGATCGGCCTGGACTGCTGTATTCTGGGAACGGGCGCAGTATAATTCCGCTCCGGCAGCAACGCAATCTCAGCAATCCGTTCAGTGACGCTTATCAACTGCTGCTCAGGCGGAAAGATTCCGTGATGACAACCGATCAGGCTTCCAGACAACTGCCGAAACTGTCCGATCAGGGACGACGCGCCATTCGTCGGCGTCGTTTGAGCTGACGCGCGATGCCATGATTGCCGCTAAAGAAATCACATCCGGCCTGAAATCTGAACGACTCCTGTCGCAACCGGTCTGGTTATTTTCGGCCCGTACTGACCTGCTGGTGTTTGGGGGGAGCGCGCTCGTGGCGCTCGTAGCGCTTGCGGCAGGCGCGCCCCTGGGCCTGCTCAATGATGACACGCCGGACTGGGCCTGGATTCCGGCGGTCATGCTGGTTGACGTGGCGCACGTCTATGCGACCGGGTACCGGGTCTGGCTGGATGTGGTTGAACTGAAGCGACGGGTCTGGCTGTATGCGCTGGCGCCGGTGTCGGGGCTGGCGCTCGGCGTGGCGCTCTATTCTGAAGGCGCGCTGACATTCTGGCGGGCGCTGGCTTACCTGGCGGTCTTTCATTTCATCCGGCAGCAATACGGCTGGGTCAGGCTCTATCGCGCCAAAGCCGGAGAGCGCGACCGGGTCGGGCAGTGGATTGACACGCTGGCCATTTATGCGGCGACGATCTATCCGCTGATTTACTGGCACGCGCACCTGCCGCGCCGGTTCTGGTGGTTTCTGGCGCACGATTTCACGGCCATTCCGGCCATCCTTGCCCAGGTGGCGGCGCCGTTGTACTGGCTGGCGATGCTGCTCTATTTCGGGCATGCGGCCTGGCGCTGGCGATGCCGGGGCGCGATCAATCCGGGCAAGGATCTGGTGGTCCTGACGACCGCCGTGTGCTGGTATGTCGGCATTGTGACGTTCAATTCCGATTACGCCTTCACGGTGACGAATGTCATCATTCATGGCGTGCCTTATCTGGCGCTGATTTACTGGCACTGCCGTCGGCTGATTGAGCCGCCGCGCGGGCAACGCATGGCGGCGGGCTTCAGGCATTCATTCGCGCACGGGCCGCTGATCTTTCTGCTGACGCTGTGGGCGCTGGCCTTCATTGAAGAAATGTTCTGGGATCGCAGCGTCTGGCACGAACGCGGCTGGCTCTTTGGCGCGGGCTGGCAGGTCGAAGAACTGAAATTCATCATTGTTCCGCTGCTGGCGCTGCCGCAGATCGTGCATTACGTGCTGGATGGTTTTATCTGGCGGCGGCGCAGCAATCCTGACTTCACGCTGTGACGGCGAGGAACTCAGCCACACCTCAACACGCATTTTCACGAATCAGCCGGGGCCTGCCGGTCATGCGGGAGCGGAGATTTTCATCCGGGGGCAGTTTGATGAGAGTCAGGCAGGCGGGACGCCTGCGTTCCTTGTTTGATGAGAGTCAGGCAGGCGGGACGCCTGCGCTCCTTGTTTGCTCCCTGTTTGACCGCACTGGCATAAATGATTACCCTGTGATTTACCGCGATCATCAAGGCTGAAAACCCTTTTAATTTCTGGCTGAATGGCGGGCGCAATCAGACGAGCGATCATCATTGGCGGCGGGATTGGCGGGCTGTGCGCAGCGATTGCGCTGCGGCGGGCCGGAATTGAAGCAATCCTCTATGAACGCACTGATAACTTTGGCGAAGTCGGCGCGGGACTGACGCTGTGGGCCAACGCGATTCGCGGGCTGCGCGCGCTCGGCCTGGCTGATGCGGTGATGGCAGGCGGATCGAAGGTGCAGCGGGCTTCGATTCTGGACAGTCGCGGCAAAGCGCTGAGCCGCACGCGCACCGATGAATTTGAACGGCTCTTTGGCGATCCGACGATTGCGATTCATCGCGCCCGGCTGCAGCAGATTCTGCTGGCGGCGCTGCCCGCTGAAGCGGTGCGAACCGGGGCAGGCTGCACCGGCTTTGAGCAGGACGGCAACAGCGTGACGGCACGCTTTCAAAGCGGGCTGACCGAGCGGGCCGACCTGCTGATCGGCGCTGACGGCATTCATTCGGCAATTCGTCGGCAGTTGTTTCCTGAGGTCAGGCTGCGTTATGCGGGCTACACGGCCTGGCGCGGAGTGGTGGCGACGACTGATGAAACCGCGCTCGGCTCAACGTCTGAATCGTGGGGCTGCGGGTCGCGCTTTGGCATTGTGCCGATCAGCGCGCACGAGGTTTACTGGTTCGCCACCGGCAACGCGCCCGCCGGGATGCGGTTGCGTTCAGCCGTGCAAAAGGCTTCGCTGCTTGAACGCTTTCGCGGCTGGCACGAGCCGGTTGAAAAGCTGCTGGCTGAAACGCCAGCCGAAGCGATTCTGCACAACGATATTTATGACGTTGAGCCAATGGCCAACTGGTCGCGCGGGCGCGTCACGCTGCTGGGTGATGCGGCCCATCCGACGACGCCGAACCTGGGTCAGGGCGCGTGCCAGGCGATTGAAAGCAGCGTCACCCTGGCCCGCTCGCTGAGCGAAGCCGCGACTGTGGCCGAGGCGCTGCAACGCTACGAAACCGAACGTCGCCCGCGCACCGCCTGGATTACCGAACAGTCGTGGAAGCTCGGACGGCTGGCGCAACTTGATAACCGCCTGGTCTGTGCGCTGCGCAATCTGATCGTCAGATTCACGCCGGACAGCGTGACGCGCAAAACCATCAGCCAGGCGGTGGGAACTCCATGACCAGTTTTTATCAAACCATCACCGCGCAGCGGGACCGCCTGTTTCTGCTGGCCGGGCCGTGCGTCATCGAATCAGAAACGCACGCGCTCAAAATGGCGGCGGCCATCGCACAGATTGCGCGCCGGGCCGGGCTGCCTTATGCGTTCAAGGCTTCGTATGACAAGGCCAATCGTTCGGGGGCTGCATCGTTTCGCGGCCTCGGCCTGGATGCGGGCCTGCGCGTGCTTGAAAAAGTCCGACGCGAAATCGGCGTGCCCGTGCTGACCGACGTGCACGAAACCACGCAGGTTCCGGCGGTGGCCGAAGTCGTGGACGTGTTGCAGATTCCCGCGTTCCTGTGCCGACAGACCGATCTGCTCAGGGCAGCGACTGAAAGCGGGCGCGCCGTCAACGTCAAAAAGGGGCAGTTTCTCGCGCCCTGGGAAGCCCGCAACATTGTCGAAAAGGTGCGCAGCTTTGGCGGCAGCGAAATGATGCTGACTGAACGCGGCAGCAGTTTCGGTTACAACAATCTGGTGGTTGATCTGCGGTCGTTCCCGATCATGCGCGGCTTCGGCGTGCCGGTGGTTTACGACGCGACGCACAGCCTGCAACTGCCGGGCGGCCTGGGCGATGCGACCGGCGGCATGGCCGAATACATTCCGCACCTGGCCCGCGCCGCTGTCGCCTGCGGCATTGACGGCCTGTTTATGGAAGTCCACGACGATCCGGCCCAGGCTCTGAGCGACGCGACAACGCAGTTTCCGCTTGAGCAACTGGAAGCGCTGCTGCTGACGCTGCTCAGAATCCAGGCCGCCGCGCGGTAATCCTGTCAATGAAATCTTTGGCGCTTTTACAACACACTGCAATGAACAAAGTATTGCTGAGTCTCACTGCCCTTCTGCTGTTCAGTTCCCTCGCCTTTGCCCAGGACTTCGAGGTCAAAAAGTATGACGTTGCGGCGCGGATTGATCTCGAAAACCACACGCTTGAATCAAAGGCGAAGCTGGATCTCATCAACCTTTCGGGACCTGAACTGGCCGATAAAATTCTGCTGGCCGGGCCGGATGGCAAGCCGCGGCTGTCGTTTCAGATCAACGGCAAAGCCAAAGTGACCGCGCTGACGATCAATGGCCGTCCTGCCACTTTTACGGCAAAGGAAGATTCATCGCGCACCGGGGCCGGGTTGCAGAATGTTTCGACCGAAATCAATGCGGCCATCGCCGCGATGCGCGAACTTGAAGTCGAATTCACCTACGCGATTCCGATGTTCGACAAGGCCGCCGGGCAAGGCAGCGATTCAGCGCGCAGCGGGCTGCTGATTTCATCGCTGGAATGCTTTGCGCTGCCGTCCGCGTTCTGGGTGCCGGTCAAACATTCGCCGTATGGCGATCACGGGCCTGACACGGCGCCGTTTTCATTGAGCGTCGCGGCGCCTGCGGGGCTGAAAGTCGTGACCTCCGGCGTGCGCCAGTCTGACAGCGCCTTCGCTCAGTCTTACGCCGCGCAGCCGTTCTTTATGGCGGGCGATTACGAAATCTTCAGCGCGGGCGGTTCGCAGACTGCCGGGCTGCCTGCGGCTCCGAAAGTCGAAGTCTATGCGCCGCGCGGACTCGCCGAAGCCGGACGGCAGCAGGCGCAGCGCATCGCGGCTGAAGCGGCGCGGATGATTGATTTTTACACGAAATATTTCGGCGGCCAGGTGGGTGGAACTTTTCGGATCGTGTCATCGAATGTGCGCGAACGCGACACGGCCATCACGGGCGAACTGATTTCGCACGGGCTGAGCTTTGCCGCGCCGGGCGTGGTCGCCGTTTCCGACAGCCTTTTTCATCGGCAGATTCTCGACCTCGGCACGATTGAACTGCTCGCCAGCGCGGCGGCGCGGCAATGGATTGACGGGCGCGTGCTGTTGCGCGGGCGCGGCACCGGCGTGTTGCGCGACGCGCTGCCGATTTATCTGACGGCGCAATACCTCGGCGACAGGTTCGGAGACCGGCAGCGCGAAGCCGCCTTTGAACGTTATCGCCGCGCTTACGCCCCGGTGGCGCGTGGCGGCGATGCTCCGCTGCTGCTGCAAAGCCAGCTTGATCGCGGCTACACGACCAGCGTCTACAACAAGGGCGCGCTGGTCTGGCGGATTTTTGAAAAGGCGCTGGGCAAACCGACGCTCGACGCCGTGATTACGCGGTCGCTGGATCGCCAGCACACCGATGTGCTGGTGCTGACTGACTGGCGTTCGCCGTTGTGCGGGGCGGCGCGCTGCGCCAGCCTGAAAGGCAATCTGGTCGCCGCTGCCACGCCGCAGATGCGCCCGGCGGTGACGGATCTGTTTGCGCAATGGATTGAAAACGTCGTGCTGCCCGACATCGCCATTGGCCAGCCCACCAGCACGGCCAGCGGCGTTGAATCAACCATCACCAATTTCGGCAACGGCGATTTCCCGGTTGAAGTCGTCGCGACGACAGACAAGGGCGAAAAGCTGCGCCGTCAGGTCATGGTCAAGGCCGGTGAATTCGGTGCAATCACCTTCCCTGCCGGCACGCAGATCAAAACCATCGCAGCCGACCCTGAGCGCGTCTACATTCAGAAGGATTACACCAACGATGAATTCCCGCGCCATTCGGCGAGCGCTGATCTGTACGGCCAGGCGGCCCTCGCGCTCAGCAAGGCCACGCAGACCGGTGCCGACGCCAAAGCGCGCCAGGCCGACATTGCAACGGCTGAAGCGAAAGTGCGCGAAGCTCTCGCGGACGACCCCGATTCGCCGACGCTGCGCGCCTTGCAGGGCCGCGTCCTGCTCGCCGCAGGCAAAAACGACGAAGCAAGCCGCGCCTTCGCTGCCGTGCTGAAAGCCGAACCGCTGCCGATTCAGGCTTACGGTTTCGCGCTGCTCGGCCTCGGCGAACTGGCGATGCAGCAGAACAATCCAACTGAGGCCGCGCGTCGCTTCCGCGAAGCCGCCGCGACCGACCTCGACCAGGCCACGATTGATGCCGCCCGCGACGGTGCCCTGCGCGCCGAACGCGCCGCCAGTGCCATCAGCATTCCCGACGACATCAAAGGCTTCCTGCAAAAATTCGACGCCGCCGTGTTGCAGGGTTCGGCTGAATCGGTTGCGACTTTGCTCGAACAGGGCACGCTCCACAAATTCGGCAAATCGCTGCTCGGCACCAAACCGTCGGTCTGGGTCACGGAACCGCTGCGCACTGAAACCCTCGATGCCAACCGCGTCGCCGTTGATGTGTCGCTGAAAGTGAAGCTGCTCGGCAAGGATTACTCAGGCCGCGCGCTTTACATCATCAGCCGCAACGGCGGCAGGCTGCTGCTGAGCGAGGTGCCGGTGTTTGATGTGAAGTAATGGAGGTTTTATGTCATTGCCTGCCAGAGTGCTGAATATCACGGCTGAAGAATATCTTGAAATGGAAGCAGAGAGTCCGGTGAAGCACGAATATGTGGCCGGACAAACTTTCGCCCTGGCCGGAGCCAGTGATGCACACAACATCATTGCCGGAAACATCCATGCCCTCATCCGTGCGGCTTTGCGCGGGAGTGGGTGTCGTGTTTATCTGGCCGAGATGAAAGTCTGGATCGAAGAGATCAAGGCCTTCTATTACCCGGACGTGATGGCAACCTGTGAACCCTTCGACCCGAAGAGCGTTTTCAAAAATCGCCCTTTCCTGATCGTTGAAGTTTTATCGCCTTCCACGAAGAGTACCGACCGGCGTGAAAAATTGTCAGCGTATGGGCATCTCGACAGTGTGCGTGAATATGTTGTCGTTTATCAGGATCGCAGGCGCATTGAAGCTCATCGCAAAGACACCCTGGGGAACTGGCAGACGGTGGTGCTGGGTGAACATGATGAACTGCAACTGGATTCCCTGCCCGCTGGCCCGCTGATCCTGACCATGGCTCAGATTTACGAGGACGTCACCTTTGGCTGAGAAAGGCCACCAACCCCATGCCTGCTCTGACCGCTGCTGAACGCGCCCGCCGCATTCGCCTGCTGCTGCTGGATTGTGACGGCGTGCTGACCGATGGCTCGCTGGTTTATCTGACCGACGGCGAGCGCGTTTTTTCTGACGCCAGAATCTTTCACATTCACGATGGCCACGCGCTGAAAATGGCGCGCCAGGCCGGACTCAGCACCGGCATCATCAGCGGACGCACGTCAGCCGCGCTCGCCGCCCGCGCCCGCGAATTGCAGCTTGATTATCTGTACCAGGGCAACGACCGGAAGCTGGCCGCTTATGAAGAAATTCGCGCCGCCGCAGGACTCAGCGACGACGAAATTGCTTACATCGGTGACGACCTGCCCGACCTGCCGCTGCTCGGTCGCGTCGGACTGGCCATTGCCGTAGCCGATGCGGTCAGCGAAGTCATCAGCGCCGCACATCTCGTCACGCAACGCCGCGGCGGGCGCGGCGCCGTGCGCGAAGCCGTCGAATTCATCCTCAAAGCCCAGGGCCGCTGGGATGAACTGCTACAGCAGTTTCGGGGCAATGACATTGAATTAAGAGGCAGAGAGATGACGGAACACACGGAAATAAC
>CAYWDW010000171.1:0-8999 GCA_964457105.1 uncultured Heliobacteriaceae bacterium | reverse complement strand
GTTATTCCTGACAACCGATTCCCCGGAAGAAGTCCTATTCGCTTTTTTCTGCGGCGGGAAGATGCGCAAAGTGTGCTGGAAGAAATTCTTAAAGCCAGTGAAAAACTGAAAAGCGCGAAGATTTTCCCTGTAAAAGTGAAATTGTTGCAGGCGCTACGAGGCATAGCTGCCGATACCAATCCTGATCACGCAAATGCTTTCGTCATTCATACACCCAACGAGGTTTACGAATATCTTCGGGATAAAAGTTAGCAGCACAGACAAGTAATTCGACAAACCCATTTATGGAAACAGTCAAACTCACGATCAATGGACAGGAAGTTGCAGCCCCGAAGGGTGAACTCCTGATCGAAGCCTGCGAACTGGCGGGCATTTATCTGCCGCGCTTCTGTCATTTTCGCGGGCTGACGCCGCAGGCTTCGTGTCGCCTGTGTGTCGTGCGCGTGGACAATCCGAAAATTCCGAAGCTGCAAACAGCCTGCACGATGCCGATCAGCGAGGGCATGGTCGTCACCACTGAATCAGACGAGATTGAATCGGTGCGCGCGGCGATGGTCGAATTCCTGCTCTCGAATCATCCGGTGGACTGTCCGGTCTGCGACCGCGCGGGCGAATGCGAATTGCAGGATCAGACTTACGGCTTTGGCGAAGACCGCATTCGTTCGCAGTATGCCGACAAGGAATGGACCAACGAGCGGCAGATTTCGCCGTTCATGTACAACGATCCGCAGCGGTGCGTGGTGTGCAAACGCTGCACGCGCGTCTGCGAGGAGTGGATGGATGAATTCGCCATCACGGCGATCAATCGCGGTTCGCACACGGTGATCGGTTCGTTCACCGGCTGGGTTGAATGCTCCGATTGCGGCAACTGCGTGGATGTCTGTCCGACGGGCACGCTGCTGCACGTGCCGTACAAATATATCGCTCGGCCCTGGGACCTGAAGCAGACGCCGACCGTCTGCAACTTCTGCTCGGACGGTTGTTCGATCCTCGCCGGATCGCGCAGCGAACAACTGATTCGTTCAGTCGCGCGCGACGGGCGCGGACGCACGGCGGGCGGCATCAATCCTGACTTCCTGTGCGCGCTCGGTCGTTACCCGATTGATTTCGTACACAGCCCGGAGCGCATTGAGCGCCCGCTGATCCGGCGCGGCGAACATCTGATTCCGACCACCTGGGATGACGCGCTCAATTACATTGCGCTCAAACTCGCTGACCTCAAGTCACAGCACGGCGGCAATGCCATCGGCATTGTCAGTTCGGCGCGGCTGCTCAACGAAGATCAGTGGACGCTGAAAAAGCTGGCCAGCGACGTGCTGGAGACGAAGAACGCTGAGTTCCATCACGACGATGACGAGATTGATCTGGCGGCGTTTTTCAAATCCGGCCAGCCGACCATCGCCACGCAGAAACACCTTCAGAATGCTGATGTCATCCTGCTCGTCGGTTCCGACCCGAACGAAGAAAATCCGCTGACGGCGTTTTCGCTGCGCTGGGCGGTACGTCAGAAAACGGCGCGGTTGCTGATGGTCAATTCGATGCCGAGCCGCCTGGACCGCTAGGCTCACCTGCATGTGCGCGTGCGCGAAGGCAGCGAAAGCGCGATTGTCGCGGCGCTGCTTGATGAAGGACAGATCAACGACGCGGCTGAGGCGATGGGCGCGCAGGCGGAAGACATTCGCGCCATCCGCGACACAGTTCTCAACAGCGAGCGCGTCGTCGTCGTCTTTGGCGATGAACTGCGCGGCGCGGCGCTTGAAGCTTTGGCGCTGCTTGAATCGGCGCTCGCCACGCCCGATCCTGAAAAGGCACAGGCCGCGCGGGCTGCGCACATTGACGCGCTGCAGCGCGCATCATCTTCGACCAATTCAGGGCCGAAGCCGGCGATTGCCGAAAACCCGTACCTGCTGATCGTCCCGCAACCGACGCTCGAAGTCGGCGGCGAAAAGGCAGTCACGCAGACTAAATTCTCATTCGTGCCGCTGGTGCGTTACGCCAATTCGATGGGTGCGTATCAAATGGGCATGGACCACGCGCTGACCGGCGGACTGTCAGCACAGGCCATGGTTCACGCGGCGGGCAACTCGATCAAAGCGATGTTCGTCGCGGGCGATGACCTGGTGGCCAAAGCCGCCGACCCGGTGATGACTGAACTCGCGCTCTCGAAGCTTGATTTCCTGGTCGTGCAGGATCTGTTTCTGAGCGACACGGCAAAGCTGGCTCACGTGGTGCTGCCGACGACGAGCTTTGCCGAATCGCAGGGGACGCAGACCAACAACGGGGCGCAGGTGCAGCTTGTGCGCCGCGTCATTCCGCCCGTTGGTCAGGCGCGACCGGACTGGATGATCGTCAATGCAATTGCGAAGCTGATGGGCCGGGATTTCGGTTATCAGGGCGCAGTCAAAAATGTCTTTAAGGAAATCAGCGAACAGGTCGAAGGTTATGCCGGCCTGTCGCACAACCTGCTTTTCAACGAAGGCGCAACGCCGATCAGACAGGCTGCGCCCGACGCCGCGCAGCTTGACCGCGTCGGCATCGCCGACACCCTGGCGCGCGAAGTGGCCGCCATCAATCGCCGCGCACCGGTTGACACTTCAGACCTGGTGGTCAAGGCCGGGACGCGCCTGCAACGCCGCTACCCGCTGATCACGCGGCATTCAAAAAATCTGCCGCTCGATAAAGTCGTCAGCGGCGAGCTTGACGCGAATCACCTGGTGGTCTTTCCGGCCTGAAGCGCAGGGTGATGCGCCTGTGTGTGCTGTTGGCTGACGAAGCCGGAGGTGGCTGACCATCAGGATTCAGTCGGCAATCTGTTTCAGTAATCATCAACGAACGACCTGGACCATGCCCGATCAACAACTCATTCAGTTCATCCTTGGCTCACTGATCAAGATCGTCATTATCTTCACGCTGCTGCAGGTGCTGCTGATGCTGCTGGCTTACGGCGAGCGGCGCATTCTGGGCTTTATTCAGATGCGTCTGGGGCCGAACCGCGTCGGGCCGTTCGGACTCCTGCAATCGCTGGCGGACGGCATCAAGTTCATCTTCAAGGAAGACATCATCCCGATGCACGTCAGCAAGAGCCTCTACATCCTGGCGCCCATCATCGCGCTGATTCCGGCGATGATGGCGATCATCATTTATCCGTTCGGGCCGGAGATAACGATTCCAGGCGCAGCGGCGATCAATTCATTCGTTTATTCGCTGACCGGCATTCAGCTCGGCCTGGACCGGATGAATCTGTGGGTGACGAATTTCAATGTCGGGCTGCTTTATGTGCTGGCGATTACCGGCCTCGGCGTCTATGGCATCGTGCTGGCCGGGTGGTCGTCAAATTCAAAATACAGCCTGCTGGGCGGGCTGCGTTCATCGGCGCAAATGGTCAGCTACGAACTCGGACTTGGGTTGTCGCTGATTCCGATCATGCTGATGAGCGGTTCGCTCGATCTGGTTGAAATCACGCGGCAGCAGTCAGGCTGGGGCGGGATGCACTGGAACATCTTCAACCTGACGTGGGGGCCGACCGGGCTGATTGCGTTCATCACCTATCTGATCTGCGCGATTGCGGAAACCAACCGTGTGCCGTTCGATCTGCCCGAAGCCGAAGCCGAACTGGTGGCCGGCTTTCACGCCGAATACAGCGCGATGAAGTTTCTGATGTTCTACCTCGCCGAGTATACGAACATGACGACTGTTTCGGTGCTGGCGACGGTGATGTTCCTGGGCGGCTGGAACGGCCCCGGAGTCGCGCAGTTCCCGCTGCTCGGCGTCGTCTGGTTCTGTCTGAAGATATTTTTCTTTCTGTTCCTGTATATCTGGCTGCGCGGAACACTGCCGCGCTTAAGGTACGATCAGTTGATGAATTTCGGCTGGAAGTTTCTGATTCCGGTCGCGCTCATCAACATCATTCTCGCGGCGGTGTTTGGCCTGTTCTTCGCATAAAAACTGTCCGTAGTCCGTAGTCCGTAGTCAGTAGTCAGTAGTCAGTGACTTCTGAACTGACCACGGACTACTGACTACTGACTACTGACCACTGACCAACATGATCGTCATCTTTCTGCTGCTTTCACTGCTGGCCATCGTCGGCGCATTCAATGTGATTCTGCAACGCAATCCGATTTACGGCGCGCTGTGGCTGATCGTGGTGATGTGTTCGCTGGCCGGACTGTTTCTGACGCTGTACGCGCCGTTTATTGCGGCGATGCAGGTGATTGTTTACGCGGGCGCGATTATGGTGCTCTTTGTGTTCGTGATCATGCTGCTCAACGTGCGCGCCGAAGAGGCGCGGGTGGATCGCGCGAAATACCTGGCGTGGCTGGCCGTGCCGCTCTTTGTGGTGCTGCTCGGCCAGGTCTTCAGCGTGATCGCGCGCCTGCCGGACAGGATGCCGCCGGAATCAACGGCTGATCTGGCCAGAAATCCTGAGCAGGTGCTGGGCACGGTTCAGTCAATCGGGTTCGGCATGTTTACGGATTACCTGTTTCCCTTTGAAGCGACTTCGGTGCTGATTCTGATGGCGATTGTCGGCGCGATGTTTCTGGCGAAGCGCGAACGCCGCCCGGCGACCACTGAGACAAAGTAATCTCCTGGCAATTGTGTCCGACAAGCTGGCAGCCTGGCGGACAGTTCTGAGGCAAGTTTATGGTTTCCATTCACTGTTACCTGGCGCTGAGCGCCATGCTTTTCACGATTGGCGTGATTGGCGTGACTATTCAGCGCAATGTGATCTCGCTGTTTATGTGCATCGAACTGATGCTCAACGCGGTGAACCTGTCGCTGATTACCTTTTCGCGTTATCTCGGCGATAAATCAGGCCAGTTGTTTGTCTTTATCGTGATGGCCGTTGCCGCCGCTGAAGCCGCAGTCGGGCTGGCGATCATCATCACATTGTTCCGCAACCGCGAAACGCTCAACGTGGATGAAGCTGACATCCTCAAACTATAAGGCCTTGTCTGTGGTCCGCAGTCGGTTGTCTGCTGCCTGTGCCCTGCCGCAACAGCAGGCCTCTGAAAACGGCGGACCACTGACCACTGACCACGGGCTACTGACCACGGACCATCATGCTTAAATGGATCACACTCGCGCCGCTGATCGGCGCGATCATCAACGGGCTGCTGGGCAAGCGGCTGGGCGAAAGATTCGTCGCCCTCAACGCCTGCTTCTGGGTCGGCGTTTCCACAGTTCTGTCCTTCATTGCCTTCTTTACCCAACTGCTGCCCGCGCAACCGGGCACTGACGGGGTGCGGCGTGTCACCGAGCATTTCTTCACGTGGATCAGCGTCGGCAGCTTCCGCGCGGATTTCGCTTATCTGCTCGATCCGCTCTCAGGCGTGTACATTCTCTTTGTCACGGTCGTCGGTTTTCTGATTCACGTGTACGCGACGGGTTATATGCACGGCGATCCGGGTTTTTACCGGTTCTTCGCCTATATGAACCTGTTTATGTTCATGATGCTGACGCTGGTGCTGGCCGACAATCTGCTGCTGCTCTTTATCGGCTGGGAAGGCGTCGGGCTGTGTTCATACCTGCTGATCGGTTATTTCATTCGCAAAAGGGAAGCGGGCGATGCGGCGAAAAAAGCGTTCGTCGTCAATCGCGTGGGCGACTTCGGTTACATGATCGGCATGTTTCTGACCTTCACGACCTTCGGCACGATCAGCTTTGTAGACAAAGCCAATGGCGCGGGCGCGATGGTCAAAAGCTTTCTGGCGCAGGCTGCGACGATGCCGGTTGAAGTCTGGGGCGCGGCGGGCGTGCTGACGGCGATTGCGCTGCTGCTGTTTGTCGGCGCAACGGGCAAGAGCGCGCAGATTCCGCTTTATGTCTGGTTGCCGGATGCGATGGCCGGCCCGACTCCGGTTTCGGCCCTGATCCACGCGGCGACGATGGTGACGGCGGGCGTTTACCTGACGGCGCGATGCAGCGCGATCTATTCACGCTCCGGCACGGCGCTGTTTGTCGTGGCGCTGATCGGCGCGCTGACGGCGCTCTTTGCGGCAACGATTGGCCTTGCGCAAAACGACATCAAGAAGGTGCTGGCCTATTCGACGGTTTCGCAGCTCGGTTATATGTTTCTGGCCTGCGGCGTGGGCGCGTTCATCGCGGGAATCTTTCACGTGATCACGCATGCTTTCTTCAAGGCGCTGCTCTTCCTCGGTTCCGGTTCAGTGATTCACGGCATGCATGACGAACAGGATATGCGCCGGATGGGCGGGCTGAAAAAATATCTGCCGATCACTTTCTGGACGATGGCGGCGGGCTGGCTGGCGATCTGCGGCATCATTCCCTTCGCCGGCTTCTTCAGCAAGGACGAAATTCTGTGGAAGTCTTTTGCGACTGAAGCATTGCCTGGCGCCTGGGGCAAAATTTTCTGGGTGATCGGGCTGGGCACGGCGATGCTGACAGCGGTCTATATGACGCGGATGATGGTGATGACCTTCTGGGGTCAGGAGCGTTTCGGTCACGATCACGAGGCACAGCACGGCCACGACGCGCACGACGATCAGGGTCATCACGGCAAGCCGCACGAATCACCGCCGGTGATGTGGATTCCGCTGGCTGTGCTGGCTGTGCTGTCAGTCATCGGCGGCTGGATCGGCATTCCGGCATCAATGGGCGGGTCCAATCACTTCGAGCATTTTCTTGAACCGACGATTGCCCGCGTCGTTCCTGCCGGAGAGGCTGCGCCAGGTGAAATCAAAGCGGCCCCTGCCGTTGAAGGTCACGGCGCAGTTGCCGCCGCTGAAGAACATCACGACACCACCATCGAACTCGGACTCGCCGGACTTTCATTGCTGCTCGCCGGAGCCGGCATCGGCCTCGGTTATGTGATCTGGAAGAAGAACCCACTCAGGGCCATGCCGCGGCTGCTCGAAAACAAATACTACGTGGACGAAATCTACAACGGAGCGCTCATCAACCCGATTGAAGGGACCTCGCGGTGGGTGCTGTGGAAGTTTATTGACGTGCTGATTATTGACGGCATCGTCAACGGCGTGGCGCGCCTGATGAGCGGTCTCGGCGGCTGGCTGCGCGGCATGCAAACAGGCTTTGCGCGCAGCTACGCGGCCATCATCCTGATCGGTGCCATTGCCGTCATCGGCTGGTTCGCTTTCAGATAATCTGTCAGTGGTCAGTGGTCCGTGGTCCGTTGCCTGTAGCAGATGGCTTTGATCTGTGGGCAACGGACCACGGACCACTGACCACTGACCACCGACCACTGACTTATGAACTCAATCATCAATCTCACACTCATCATCCCGATCATTGGCGCGATTATGGTCGGACTGCTCGGCAGAGATTCAGAGAATTCGGCGGCGCGCGCGCGCCTGGTCACGCTGATCGTGACGATCATCAACTTTGTCGTGTCGCTTGGGCTGCTCAGCGGCTTCGACTCAGCGCAGGCGGGGCCGCAGCACGTGACCAGGGTTGACTGGATCAGCTCGCTCGGCGTGAAGTATTACGTCGGCGTGGACGGCCTCAGTCTGTGGCTGGCGCTGCTGACGACGCTGACGATGCCGATTGCGATTCTGGCGAGCTGGCACATCACAAAGCGCGTGACCGCGTACATGATTTTCATGCTCGTGCTCGAAACCGGCATGCTCGGCGTCTTTTATGCGTTCGACATGTTCCTGTTCTATCTCTTCTTTGAGATCACGCTGATCCCGATGTACTTCCTGATTGGCGTGTGGGGCGGCGAACGGCGCATTTACGCGGCGATCAAGTTTTTCATTTACACCGTCGTCGGCTCGCTGCTGATGCTCGTGGCGATCATCGCGGTGTATCTTTACACGGGCGGTAATTCATTCGACATCGTTGAGATCACGAACCGCCTGGCGACGAACCCGAATCTGATTCCGGCCAACGTGAAATTCTGGTTGTGGGCGGCGTTCGCGCTCGCGTTCTTCATCAAGGTGCCGCTCTGGCCGCTGCATACATGGCTGCCCGATGCGCACGTTGAAGCGCCGACCGCCGGTTCAATCATTCTGGCCGGGGTGCTGCTGAAGATGGGCACTTACGGTCTGATGCGTTTCAATCTGCCGTTCTTTCCCGAAGTCTCGCGCAATGCGGCGACGTGGGTCATGGTCTTGTGCGTGATCGGCATCATTTATGGCGCGCTGGTGGCGATGGTGCAGCCGGATATGAAGAAGCTCGTGGCCTATACCTCAGTCAGTCACCTGGCCTTTGTCGTCATGGGCATCTTCTCGTTTACGCAAATCGGGATGCAGGGCGCGCTCTATCAGATGCTCAATCACGGCGTCTCAACCGGCGCATTGTTCCTGTGCGTCGGGATGATTTATGACCGGCGACACACGCGGATGATTGATGATTTCGGCGGCGTGGCCACGCCGATGCCGCACTATTCGACGGGCTTTATGATTATGTCGCTCTCCAGCCTGGGGCTGCCGCTGCTCAACGGCTTCATCGGCGAGTTTCTGATTCTGCTCGGCACGTTCTCGGCTCCGGTCACGATCATTCCGAACGCAAAAACCTTTGCCGTGCTGGGCGCGACGGGTGTGATCTTGTCGGCGGTGTATCTGCTCTGGATGTTGCAGCGCGTGCTGTTTGGCGAAACGACGAAGAAGGAAAATCAGCAGCTCGAAGATATGGACCTGCGCGAAAGGGCTGCGCTGCTGCCGCTCATCGCCCTGGCCATTATTATGGGCATCGCGCCGATGCTGTTTCTGAAAGCCACTGACAAGACCGTTGATCAGGTGCGCCAGGCGGTGGTCGGCAAGAAATCAGAAGTCGCTGTGAAGTGACTGTGAATCCGCCAGGCTCATCGCTGATAATAAGAGCGGAAACAATCGCGGGAATGGCAAACGTGCCGGAGGAGGTATGGGCATGTCTGAGATTCTGAGCTATGAGGAAATCAAACGTCGTTATCCTGACGAGTGGCTGCTGATTATTGACGCCGAACTGGACGCTGAAAATCGTCTTACCAGGGGGCGGGTATTTGCGCACTCAAACAATCGTGATGAAGTTTATCGGGCCATTCA
>CAYWDW010000170.1:0-9036 GCA_964457105.1 uncultured Heliobacteriaceae bacterium | reverse complement strand
CCACCGCCAGCAATTCGCTCGCGCCCAGATCAGCCTTTGATTCGCCGAGCAGCACAATCACATCACCGGCGTCGCGGAACCATTGCGTCGTGATGTGCCGGGCGTCCTCAATGATGCCGAGCATCCCGATGACCGGCGTCGGATAAATTCCGCGCCCTTCGGTTTCGTTATAAAAACTCACGTTGCCGCCCGTCACCGGCGTCTTGAAGGCGCGGCAGGCTTCGCTGATGCCGTCAATCACATCGCTGAAGGCTTTCATCACTTCAGGCCGTTCGGGATTCGCAAAGTTCAGGCAATTGGTAACGGCCAGCGGGCGCGCACCGCTGCAGACCACGTTGCGCGCGGCCTCAGCGACAGCGAGCTTTGCGCCTTCACGCGGATTGACCGCGCAGTAACGACCGTTGCCGTCAAGCGACATGGCCAGCGAGCGCCGCGTCTCCTTGACGCGCAACACCGCCGCGTCAGAACCCGGCAGTACCACGGTGTTCGTGCGCACCATATGATCGTATTGCCGATAAACCCACTGCTTCGACGCGATGTTCGGCGCGGCCACGAGGCGCAGCAGCAGTTCATTCATCAACTGATCGCTGCCAACCTGCGCCGCCAGGGCGGTGAGTCCGGTAGTAAGTTTCGGCGTGACGTCTTCGGGCGGATTGACGGCGGCGGCGGCCATCGGGCGATGATATTTCGGCGCCTCGTCAGTCAATGCCAGATTCGGAATGTCGGCGACGAGTTCGCCTTTGTGCCACGCGCGCAGGCGCGGCTCGGCAATCACTTTGCCAATCGTGGCGACATCCAGATCCCACTTGCGAAAAATATCAAAGACCTGATTTTCGTGACCGGGCCGGGCCACAAGCAGCATGCGTTCCTGCGATTCAGACAGCATCATTTCATAAGCCGTCATATTCGGCTCGCGCTGCGGCACCAGATCAAGATTGATTTCAACGCCCGTGCCTGCGCGCGCGCCCATCTCGCACGAGGAACAGGTCAGGCCCGCTGCGCCCATATCCTGAATGCCGATGATCGCGCCTGAACGCATCGCTTCGAGGCAGGCTTCGAGCAGCAGCTTTTCCGAGAACGGATCACCGACCTGCACGGTCGGGCGCTTTTCCATCGCCGCTTCGTCAAACTCCGCCGAAGCCATCGTCGCACCGTGAATGCCATCGCGCCCGGTCTTCGAGCCGACATAGATCACCGCATTGCCGACGCCTTCAGCCTTGCCATAAAAGATCTGCTCGCGCCGCACGATGCCAAGGGCAAAGGCATTGACCAGCGGATTCATCGAATAACAGTCGGCAAAATAAACTTCGCCGCCGACGGTGGGCACTCCGAATGCATTACCGTAATCGCCCAGCCCTTTAACCACTCCGGCCATAATTCGCCGGTTGCGCGCAATCGTGCGCGCCGAGGTCTGCTCGTTTGATTCATCAATGTCAGCATCACGCACCGGGCCGAAGCGCAAACTGTCCATTGCCGCCACCGGACGCGCGCCCATCGTGAAAATATCGCGCAGGATGCCGCCGCTGCCGGTCGCCGCGCCCTGATAAGGTTCGATGAATGACGGATGATTGTGCGATTCGATCTTGAAGGCCACGCACCAGCCGTCGCCAATATCTACAATTCCCGCGTTTTCGCCCGGCCCCTGCACCAGACAATCGCCTTCGACCGGCAGGCGTTTGAGATGCACCTTCGATGATTTGTAGGAACAATGCTCTGACCACATCACCGAAAAGATGCCGAGTTCGGTCAGGTTCGGTTCACGGCCCAGCAGTTGTTTGATGCGCTCGTATTCTTCAGCCGTGACGTTGTGCTGTGCGAGAATTTCAGGAGTAACCATGGTGATTACAGATTGCAGATTACAGATTGCAGATTGCAGAAAAGTCACGCGGACAAGCTGCAATCTCAACTCTGCAATCTCAAATTATCTGGTCTTGAGCATGTCGCCGACCGCGACGGCCAGCGAGCGAAAGACGATGCGCCCGTCGTGACTGTTGAGCAGGTCTTCGGAGGCGCGTTCAGGATGCGGCATCAGGCCCAGCACGTTGCGTGTGCGGTTGCAGATGCCGGCGATGTTGTGCAGCGAACCGTTCGGATTTGAAGCATCGGTCGCGTTGCCCGCCGCGTCGCAGTAACGGAACACGACACGGCCTTCGCCTTCGAGTTCAGCGAGCGTCTCCTGATCGCAGAAGTAATTGCCGTCACCGTGCGCAACCGGCAGGCTCAGCACCTGGCCTTCAGTGCAGACCTGTGTAAAGGGCGTGTCGGTCTGCTCGACGCGAATGTTGACGTGTTCGCAGACGAATTTCAGATCGCGGTTTCTGAGCAGCGCGCCCGGCAGCAGCCCGGCCTCGCAGAGAATCTGAAAGCCGTTGCAGATGCCCATCACCAGCCCGCCCTCGTTCGCAAACCTGACGACCGAGTTCATCACGGGCGAGAAGCGCGCAATCGCTCCGGTGCGCAGGTAATCGCCGTATGAAAATCCGCCAGGCAGGATGATCGCGTCAAAGCGGCTGATGTCTGATTCCTTGTGCCAGATAAAGTCAACCGGCTGCCCGATGACCTTGCTGATGACGTGGTAGGTGTCGTGATCACAGTTTGATCCGGGAAAAACAACAACGCCGAATTTCATTGAACTGTGGTGTCCTTTGGCTCAAAAAGGTGTGAAGCTAAGACAAGTTTTTACTACATCGGTCAGTGATTGTCCAATCAGTTCGGCTTCTCCATGGTGCGCGCGAGCGAATCAGCCGCAACCTGGCGCGGCAGGCTGACGATGGCCTGCACACGCTGCCCGGTATGCGAAACTTTGATGTTGCCAATCAGGTCTTTGGCCGACGGATCCTCATTGCGCAGCTTCGCGGCCAGCACCATCAGCGTCGCCGCCTGGGCCAGTTGCGCAGCCATCGCTTCGCTTGGCGCAAAGCCCACCGCGCGCAGTTCAGCGCGATCATTGATTTCCAGAATCATGCTGATTGATGAAAGCATATAAAGCGGGCCGAGCGCCCGGCTTTCGCTGACCGAAGCCAGAATCGCCAGCGCCGCGCGATCAACATCAGGATTGCCGGATGGAATGATGACCTTGTAATCCGAAAGCGATCCGTCAGGATTGATGTTGCCTGCGACGCCAATCTTCAGCTTGTTTTCATTGTAGACCAGCGTCCCGGCCTTTTTGGCTTCATACAGGCGCTGAATCTGTTCCCTGATCGGGCGCGTGTTGATTTTGCCGAACGGAGCAGGCGTGGGCGCGGGCTTCGGCGTGGGTTCAGCTTTGGCCGTCTGCGCCGGCTGATCCTGGGCTTTCTGCTGCGCTTCAGCCTGGCGCTTTTCAGCGGCCAGTCGTTCGCGTTCGAGTTGCTTTCTGCGACGCTCTTCTTCAAGGCGACGTTCGGCTGCGGCTCGGGCCGGATCGGGCACCGCCGCAGGCGCACGAAAACCGCTGTAACCAGGCGGGTATTTCAGCTTTTTATTTGAGAAATCAATCAGAATGGTCGTGTCGTAATCTTCGTCAACCACGGCAACCTTGCGCAGATTCAGCGCAAAGGCGAAATATGGATAAAGCCACATTCCGGTCACGACCAGCAGGTGCAGGGCAATTGAGATCAGCACCAGACGACTGAGGCGGTGCCTGAATTTCGCGGTCGTCTCAAGCGGCTTCACCGACTGATCGGCTGGAAAAATTTCCTGAATTACCGGATTGGTCATGCCTGTTGTTCCTGCCTCGCACTCAGCCATTTTTGGAGCATGCTCAGATGCAAAGGGCAACTCAAAAGTTCGTCACTCAGCATTGCCGGACTCTTCGCCAGCAGCAGCCTGTCGTGATTATAAGTGACAGGACACAGCAGGCCAACGCGGGGTTTGCGTGAAAATTGTGCGGGGGAGTTGAGTCAGGCGGGAGCAGGGCGGCGCTCAGCGATCACTTTCAATCTGCCGCATCAGGGCAACGGCTTCACGATCCTGCGGATCAAGTGCGAGGGCCTGTGTGCTGTGCGCAAGGGCGCGGGCGCGATCACCCCGCGCCAGATAAATCCGGCCCAGGGTGACGTGCGCGCCGACCAGCCGCGGATTCCAGTACACGGCTGCCGACAGCGCGCTGATGGCGTTTTCGATTTCACCACGCCGCTGAAAAATCTGCCCGCGCAGCAGGTGCGCTTCAGCCAGCGTCGGATCAGCCGCGACGACCTGCTGCAATTCAGCCAGGGCTTCGGCATCATTCTTTGCTTCAAACAACGCACGCGCGCGCGCCATCGCCTGCTGTACGCCGGGTTGCGCGCGCGGCACATCGGGCGTGCGGCGCTGCTGCCGCGCCAGCCGGTAAAAAGCCTGGTAATTGAAATCTGCCTTCAACCGGATGAGCGTCGGAATCTTGTCCGGGGTGACTTCCCATTTGGCGTAATTGCCGAGATACCGCCGCGCCTCCTGATCAATCTGGTCAGCTTCGGCTTTTCGACCAATCGCAGCCAGGCATTTAGCCAGCAGGTAAAGCGCCTCGCCGTCGCGGTTGCTGGCTTTGACGACTTCACGCAGATGCGGAATCGCCTGCTCGAAGTTTCGGGCCTTCCAGAGCACGTACCCGTAATTGAAGCGCAAATCCAGATCCTTCGGGCTGACTTCAACGCCGCGTTGCAGCACGGGCGAAGCGCCGAGCAGATCGCCTTTGGCCGCGAGCAGCGCGCCCGCGTTATTGAAGACTTCAACCATCGGCAGCGGAGCCACCAGCTTTTCATAAGCCGCCGCCGCTTCGTTGACGTAGCCGGTATTCCACGCGGCCAGCCCGTAAAAATACTGCGCTTCGAGATAATGCGGATCGTCGCGGCTCACCAGGCTGAGCGTTTTGGCGGCCTCGGCAAAATTGCGCTGCCGGTAATAGAGCGCCCCGAGTTCATAAGCCGCCTGCGCGTAATGCCCGGCTCCGGCTTCGGCGTCATATTCCTGCATCGCCCGGCGCAAAAAGTTTTCGCGCAGTTTTTCGTCCGCCGTCAGACTGCCTTTGACAAAACTTTCAAAGGCGCGCGGCGGAATATGACGCGCGCGGCTGATCATCTTTTCGCGGGTATAAGACTGCGCCGGGTCGCGTTCGTACAGAATATTCCAGGCCAGTTGTCCCTGCATCACCTGCAAATCGGTGAGCGGCCCGCTGAAGTTGAAAACCTTGTTGCCGACCAGGCGGCCTTCGCGGGTTTCAATCAGTTTGGCTGTGACTGCAATCGTCACATTGTTCTGATCGCCGCCGATGTCGTAATCGCCCACCAGCACCAGATTGGCCTGCGCCGTCTCAGCCACCCTGATCATTGCCGCCCGCGCCAGAATCGTGCTCGTGCGCAAGCCCAGCCGTTCATAAGCCAGATTGCGCTCATCACGACTGAGGACAACCAGGCCCGGCGTGTCGAGCAGATCGGACATGGCAACGGCGAAGCTTTCGCCAATCCAGTGGTATTCCGGTTTGCCCGAAATGTTTTCAAACGACATCGTCAGCATTGTGTCACCGGCCCGCGCCGTCAGCGTGCTGACGAGACACAGAACCAGCAGACATAACAGTGTCCGGCCAGCCCGGCGGACCTGTTTTCGGCCATGGCTCAAACTGAGTGTGATTGTTTTCATCCCTGTGGCTTTCAGCAATTCTGTGGTTCCGACAAATTGAAAAAGCCGCCCGGTTAATCGCAACCTGCCAGACAACCGAGGCGGCGAAAACGGGCGGCTTTTTTCCGATCTGAGTGGCGTCCCGTACGGGATTTGAACCCGTGTTACCGCCGTGAAAGGGCGATGTCCTGGACCGGGCTAGACGAACGGGACGCAAAATCAATGAATCCGGCAAACCCTCAATAACACAGCCTGCGCAGGCCAAACACGCAACACAGGCGATTTCAGGCGGCTTGCACGAAGGCGAGATGATACTGACTCGACCCTGATTCGTCAAGTCAGGCTGACCGCGCGCCTGAGCCTGCATGTTCAGAGTCTGCCGCTGCGGTAAAAGCGAATCTCGGCTCTTTCCAGCGTGGCCAGACCTTCACCGATTCGGCCTTCAATCAGCGCCAGAAACTGTTCGAGCTTGTCGCGACGGTCAACGATTTCGACGACCACCGGCAGGTCCTGCGACAGCCGTTCAATCTTGAATGAATGCAACCGGCTGTGCGCGCCAAAACCCATCAGGCCGCGCATCACCGTGGCTCCGGCCAGACCTTCCTCACGCGCCCTGATGACGATCCACTCATAAAGCAGATGACCATCGCATTTGTCGCTTTCACCGATAAAGATGCGCAACAGACAACCGTCTTCCGGCAGCGCCATATCAGTTACCTCCAGATCAAAGCAGCCAGCGCGCGGCCCAGCCACACGGCGCCGAGACCCAGCATCAGATGCGCCGCAATGTTGGCTCCGGCCCACAGCAGTTCGCCCGCGCGCCACAGGTTGATCGTTTCATGACCAAAGCTCGAAAAAGTAGTGAACCCGCCCAGCACGCCAATAAACACCAGCGCCCGCATTTCTGCCGTCATCACTCCGCGCGTTTCAGCAAGCTGCGCCAGCAGGCCGATCACCAGGCAGCCCAGCAGATTGACGGCCAGCGTGCCCCACGGAAACTCGACGCTTTTCATCCACTGCTGCACCCATCCGCTCAGCAGATAGCGCAGAATCGAACCGGTAAACCCGCCGATGCCCACAAGGAATACTTTATTCATGGCCGTTGGTCCCTGCCGAAGATTTCGCCGCTGAGGCGGTGATCACGCCGCCCTTTGCCCGCGCTGAAAAGCTTCCGTCCGCACCGATGCTGTGCCGTTCTCATGAAGTTTTGAAACTGCTATACTCCGGCCCGCACTGCCAGCAGTTAACCTGTTCCCGGATGATCGTCATGCACAGCACCAGCAGTCTTCTGATTTACATCCCTGCCTGCCTGACTCTGATGGCCGCCGCGATGAGCGACGACCTGGCACAAATGCGGGTGATTTCAGTCGCCGCTCAGCCCGTCCGGCTGAGCGCTGAGATCACGAGTCAGCGGCAGCCGCTGCGAGCGCGTCCGCAAAAGGCTCACGGCCTGGACCGCGAAAAGGAACAGGCGCGCGCAGAGTTTTCACGCCACTTTGCCGGTCTTCAGAACACCGGTTATGCCCTGCGCAACGAACACGAAGCGCACACGCTCAAACCGGGCAAGCTGGAAAAATATGCCCGCGCCGTCAACAAGCATGCCCGCACCCTGCGCACGCTCGTCGTCCTCGGCGAACTCGACGAACCGGTGCGCGAAAGCCGCGAGCCGCTTGATAATTCAAAGAAATTCGATCAGTCCATTCACCAGCTCGCGCGGCTGATTTACTCCTTTGCGCATAACCCGGTGCATCAGAACCACCGCGTCTTTGATACCGATCAGGCCCGTCGCGCCCGGGCTGACCTCGAACATATCATCGTCCTCTCGAAATCTCTTGGCAAGCAGGCAAAAGGTTACACGACAGACTGATTCCCCCCGTCAGCCCCAAAGTCGTCAGACATGCAGTATCATCAATGCAGGAGGGAAAGGAATGCTCACATACCGAAAAAGTAGTCGCCGCGCACTGATCGCCCTGATGGCGCTCACGCTGATCTGCAATCTGCTGCTGTCAGGCTGCCGCTCAGGCGGCGACCGGGTTGGCGTGCCGGGGCAGAAGCAGGCGCCGCAATTCAGGCCCGGCTTCAATCTGATGTCGCCGCAGCAGGACGTGGCCATCGGCAAACAGAACGCTGCGCAGATTGAACGTCAGATGCGCATGCTGCCCGATGCCGAAGTGCAGAATTACATCCGCGCCATCGGGACAAAACTGGCCGCCAAAGCGCCCGGCGAAAAGTTCCCCTATCAGTTCAAGGTCGTGGACACGAAAGAGGTCAATGCCTTTGCGCTGCCCGGCGGTTTTCTGTACGTCAATCGCGGAGCCATCGAAGCCGCACAGAACGAAGCCGAACTGGCCGGCGTCATGGCTCACGAAATCAGCCACGCCGCGCTGCGTCACGGCACGCATCAGATGACGCAGCAGGTGATTGCCGAAAAGGGTTTGCAAATTGCCGCTGCCATTCTCAGTTCGCGCGATGATTCAGGCGGTTTGTCAGGTCAGTTGATCGGCAGGCTCGGCGGCGGCGCGCTCAATCTGGCGTTTCTGAAATTCGGGCGTACGGCTGAAAAGGAAGCCGACATCACCGGCGCCGAAATCATGGCTTCAGCCGGTTACAATCCGGCGGCCATGGCCGGGTTCTTTGAAACGCTGATGAAGATGGGCGGCCCGCGCCAGCCTGAGATGCTGAGCGATCATCCCGATCCGGGCAATCGCGTCAAATACCTCAACGAACTGGTGCCGAAACTGAGCGTGGCGCCGAACGCGATTACCGATACCCCGGCCTTTCAGCAGATTCGCGCCCGGCTGCGCGGTCTGCCCGCAGGCGGTTCAAAACAGCTTGCGCGCCAGGCGCCGCCGACTGAAGTGGCCCGTCCGCCGCTGCCTTCGTCACAGATGGCCGTGCTGACCGCGCCGGACAGGTCGTATCAGCTTGCGATTCCGTCCAACTGGCAGCAGGTGACGGACGGCGAAACGCTGGTCTTTGCGCCGCAGGGCGCGGCTGGCCGCACTGACAACGGCCTCGTCGTCACGCACGGAGTCTTTGTCGGCGCGCTGCCGGTTGAAGGCAGCGATCCAGGTCAGCTTCACACGGCTTTCATTCAAATGCAGTTGCGCGACAATCCTGAAATGCAGCCGCTCGACAATCCGAAGCAGACCGAAATCGGCGGCCTGACGGCGCTCTACACGCCCGTCGGCGGCCTGTCACCCATCACCGGCAGGCAGGAGCGCGATGTCATCGTCACGACGATTCTGCCCAACGGCAAACTGTTTTATGTCGTCCTGATTTCACCGGTGGACGAAGCACAGGCTTACAGCAACGCCTTTCAGCAACTGCTCGGCAGCATCCGCTTCGCCGGATAAGACGGGGAAAAACAATGACCACACAAATGCCCATCCGCGAAGAAGCCTGGCAGTTATAGCGGTTTTCAATTGCGTGCGCCCGGAACAGTACAGGGAGCGGTAGCGA
>CAYWDW010000169.1:0-9063 GCA_964457105.1 uncultured Heliobacteriaceae bacterium | reverse complement strand
CTGGAACTTGATTGGGAGAAGGCTGCTCTCATGCTGATTTATGCAACAAAGCCTCGAGCAACTGCAAAAATTCTTTGAAGTCTTTCGGTAGCGCGATGTCCATAATTGATCCGGCGTAAAAACTCGACGTGTTGCAACCGCTCCTGAGGGGAACGGGACAGCCAGTAGGACCTGGCGGCAGACTCATCAAAAATGGGTGGTGTCGAAAGTACGCGTTGTACTTTTATCGGCGGTAAGATTTCGTTTTCCATTATTTCCCGGCTCCTGAAGGCAAAGTATAGCGGATGCCGCTATTCGCCTGCTAACGTCTCTGCCGTTTGCGCTCTTGCTGGCGCGACCCACTTCGGGCCGGTGAAACGATGGCGTTCGCGCAGCACGTACCACACCGTCAGCGCGACCGTCACCGCGACAATTGATTTGCCGGCCCGCAGGTTATCCGGCAGGCTGAGCATGATGCACAGAAAGATGACATACAGGATGGCGATGACATTGATTGCCGCGCTGTAGCGTCCCAGATGCCACGGGCCGCGCTCAATCTGTCGTTCAGTGCCGGCAGCCCGGCGCGCCAGGTAAACCGGCAGGATGTAGGAAAGATACAGCCCGATGGTGCTGATCGAAGTCACCACCGCATAGGCTCCGCTGTAAACCGCAGCGGCAAACGCGGCAGTCACGCACAGCCAGATGGCCGGAACCGGCGTTGAATGTTTGTGGCTGACCTGCTTCCACACCATTGACCAGGGCAATCCTTCATCGCGCGCAAAGGCCCAGATCACGCGCGAACTCCAGGTCACTGCCGACAAGCCGCAAAACCACATCGCCATCGCCGCCAGCGCCGAAAACAAACTGCCTGCGCGGTCGCCGAGCGCCGCCCCCAGAATCGCAATCACCGCCGGAACGTCGTTGCCGCTCGCGTCCTTTGCGCTGAGTACCGCGCCGATGTCTTTGATTGCCAGCGTCAGCGCAATCAGCAGCAGATAGCCGACCACGCCCGACACGACCACCGCCATCAGCATGCCCCAGGGCGCGCGCCGTCGCGGATCAACCGTTTCTTCTGAGACGCTCGCCGAAGCGTCGTAACCCGTGAACGTCCACATCGCCTGCAGCAGACCGATCACAAAGGCCCAGCCGTAGGCCCAGCCTTCGGTGTTGCTCGTGATGCGCGCAAAGAAAAAGCTCGCAGGCTGTTTCGGCGCAAAAATCATCAGCGCGCCGACGATCACAATCACGCCGATGATATGCACCGTCACGCTGAAATCGTTGAGCCACGCCACCAGCCGAATGCCGTAATGATTGATCAGCGCGTGCGAAAGCAGAATCACGGCGTAAACGATCAGCAGGTTTGTCGTCGTCGCCGCCAGGCCGATGAGCGGCGTCACAAACAGCGCGCAGCCGTAATCAATGCCGGCCAGCGCGGCAATCTGCCCGATGATATTGAACCACGCCGTAAACCAGCCCCAGCCTTTGCCGCCAAGCTGACACGACCAGTGATACATCGCGCCTGAGGTCGGCAGGGCCGAAGCGAGTTCTGCCATGCTCATCACGACCGCGAGCGTAAAAAATGTGACCAGCGGCCAGCCCAGAGACATCTGCGCCGGGCCGCCCATTCTCAAGCCGTGCCCGTAAAGCGTCACCGCGCCGGTCAGAATTGAAATGATCGAAAACGAAATGGCGAAGTTCGAGAACCCGCCCATCGTGCGGAAAAGCTCCTGGGCATAGCCGAGCCTGCTTAATTCCTGGGCGTCCTCTTTTGCGTCGTGGGAGGTGTGAGCGGTCATCAGGTTTGGAAGTCAGAAAAATCCACGAAGAACACGAAGAGTCACAAAGGAGGATGTTCGCCGCTTTGTGTTTCTTCGTGTCGCTTCGTGGATTGTGATTGAGAACGGTTTAGAAGCTCAGGCGCATGGTGACCTGGCCCGTGCGACTGCCGCCGAGTTCAGCGCCGCGCGCGCTGGTGATCCGGCCAAAGGCTGAACTGGTCACGTTCATATTCGGATCAGCCAGATTCACGTGATTGGGAATATTCGTGAATGACGCCCCGGCTTCGAGTTTCAACCGCTCAGTCAGATAAAACGCCTTGTTCAGGCCGAGCGAGAGATTGATCGTGCCGGGGCCGCGCAGGATGCCGACGCCCGCCGTGCCGTAGCGTCCAATCGGTGCTGCATCGCGCGCCGGGTTGACCCCGATGCGGCACTGACTCGCCACTCGCGTCGTCAGTCCGGGACAGACGAAAGCATTCACGTCGAACCACTGATTCTGCGTTGGATTCGAGATGTTGCCGTTGCCGATGCGATCCGGGTGTTGCGTGCGCGCGAGGCCCGAACCGCTGCCTGACGGGTCAACGCCGCTGACCGTCGGCGTCAGATACGGGCCGGTCTGCGCCAGAAAGATCGCGCTCAACTGCCAGCCGCCGATGATGGCGTTGGCCGCCGGATGAACGTCTCTGGCAAACTGCCTGCCGCGTCCGACCGGCAGATCATAAACGAGCGTCGTAATCGAACGGTGCCGCCGCGTGGCGTAATCGTCGCCGTATTCCGCGTGGCGATTGTAAAAATCAGCCACGCGCCCGCCGCCGGTTTCACCGATGAAGCCCGTCGCATTCGGCCCCAGGTTGTCAGCCAGGCTCTTCGCCCAGGTGTAGGTCGAATTGAAGGTCAGGCCGTTTGCGAAGCGGCGATTGGCCTCGACCTGCAGCGCGTTGTAGTAAGCCGTCGCGCCAGCCGAGCGCGTGTAGATGATGCCCCAGTTCGGGAACGGGCGGTCGCTGAGCGGGCGATTGATGGCAAAGGTCCGCGATGAGGTCATCTGATTCAGATCGGGCGCCCAGCCGAGTTGCGTCGTCTTCATCCCGATGTAGGAAACGCGCACGCCCAGGCCGAAGCCGACATACCGGTCAACCGACAGGTTCCACTGCACCGAATACGGATCCTTGTAATCAATATCGTTGGCGGTGCGGAACGAGGCCGTCCCCAATTGCCCTGAAGAGATGCCCGTGCCGCCGGTCTGAATCTGCGGCCACTGAAAGATCGGGCGGCCCTGCGCGTCGAGGTTCGTGAATTCGCGCACGTCCGATTGCAATGTGCCGGTCAGCGAAAAATAGATATTGCCGAGCAGCGTACCGTTGTAAGCGCCGATGCCGCCGCGCACCACCGTCCGGTCATTGCCGAACGGGCGATAAGCAAACCCGAAGCGCGGCAGGAAGCGCAGCTTCGGCACGCGCCGCAGACTTTCGGGCAGGCCGGCCTCTTCCGCCGACTGGACCGGCGTGCAGGGCGCACCGTTGGCCGCCGGTGCCGGGCAGGCATTGAAGGTCTTCAAAAAGCCCTGCGCGAGCAGACCCTGCTTGCCGGTCGGATAAACGACGCGACCCGAACGCGGCACGCTCGGATCGAAGTTGCCGATGTTGCCCGAAGCGTCGGTGTAAGCCGGGTGGTATTCATAGCGCAGCCCGAATTCGAGCGTCAGCTTCTGATTGACGCGGAAGCTGTCCTGCCCAAAGAAATGATAGTGCCGCGTGCGCCCGTCGTTGTCCTGCTGAATGATCGCATACGAGCTTTGAATCGGGATGCCCAGCAGGAAATCGCCGAAATCCGAACCGCTGAAGGTGCCGTCAAAATCATAGTTGCTGTAGTTGTCAGCGCCGATGAAACCGAGCGGCGTGGTGGCGCGAATCCAGCGGATGTCAAAGCCGTATTTCATCGTGTGGCGGCCTTTGGTCCACGTCAGATTGTTATTGAACTGGTAAGTGCGCGATTGCGAGGTGCCATCGGCGCGGTCCCGGTCCAGGTTCGAGGTATCGCCGGAAAAAGCAATATCCGGCAAGCCGTTGAAGGGGAAGTTCGGGCCGATGCCTTTCAGTCCCAGCCCGTTGGTGAACGCGCGGCCATCGAAGGGGAAGCTCGTGCCGTTGTCGTTGAGCGTCAGCCCGAAGCGCGCTTCGTTGAGCAGGTGCGAAGTCATCGTGTAGTTGTGCGACACCACCAGGATCTTGTACTTGTCGAAGTTACTGTTCGACGGCAGCGAGAGTTTGTTCGGGCTGTCCTGTTTCACATCCTTCCACGTCCAGCGCCCGAAGACCGACTGCTTGCGGGTCAGATAGTGGTCAATGCGAATGTCGTACTGATTTGAATTGAGGCTGCTCGAACTGTTGCGAATGTAATTGGCGACGCGCTGCTTGTCGGTCGGGCCGTTGTTGGGCAGCGGATAGAGCGTCAGAATCGCTTTCGCAATCGGACTGATGCGCGCGTCCGGGATGCGGTTGTTGGCAAAGGGCTGTCCGGTCAGCGGGTCGCGCACGGTCACGCCTTCGGCGCTGAAATCGCCGTTGCGCATGGCCTGGGTCGGCACGGTGTTTTGGACCGTCGCGCCGCGCGGGAAGCGAAAGCCTTCAAAGGTGCCGAAGAAGAAAGTCCGATCCTTGCCTTCGTAGCCGCCGAGCGGTCCGAAGATTTTTTTCGGGAAGCGAATCGGGCCGCCGCCGCTGCCGCCGTAATCGTTGCCGATCTTCTGCGGCTTGGTCAGCGCGCCGTAAGCTTTGGCATCGAGCGCGCGGTTCTGATGAAACCAGAAGGCGGTCGCGTGATAATCATTCGTCCCGCTTTTTGAAATCGTCGTCACGTCGCCGACCTGCCCGTATTCCGCCGCGTTGCCGACGCCCTGCACTTTGATTTCGGCGATGGATTCCGCGGAGGGGAACGCCTGCGTCAACGCCGAATTGCCGCGCACGTTGGTGGTCGAGATGCCGTCGAGCGAGAACTGCGACTGTGACGGCAGCGCGCCCTGAATCGAAAAGTTGTTGCCGTTATCAGCCTGCACGCCGGGCAGCGCGGCAATCAGGATGTACGGGCTGGTGCTGCCGGCGGCGCGATAGTTGGCCGGCAGGTTCATGATTTTCTGCGACTCGAACGAGGACGCGATGGTCTGTGTCTCGGTCGTAATCGCGCCCGCGTTGGCCGTGACGTTGACCTGCTCGGTCACCCTGCCGGTGCTGAGCGTGGCATCCAGGCGCAGGGTTTGCCGCGCAACCAGCGGCACTTCGGTCGTCTTGAAGGCTTCAAAGCCGGAGGCGGAAATCTCAATGCGGTAACGACCGGGCTTCGTGTTGACGGCTTCGTAATCACCGTTGGCATTGGTCGTCACGCTGCGGCTGGTGTTTTCGTCAACGTTGACAATCAACACCGTCGCATTCGGGATGACACTGCCGGAGCTGTCTTTCACAGTGCCCAGAATGGTTCCAAAGGTGGATTGTGCGCGCAACGAACCTGCGACGATGCAGAGCAGCAGCAGCAGCGTCAGGCTCTGGCTCCAGAACTGGCGAGTTATCGGCTTTTTCTCGTAACTCATATGGTCTCCTCCATGGTTGGGAAAATCGCGATTTACTGGCGGCTGGTGACCGCCGTAATCGGTTTGCCTGCGTTGGGATTGTTTTCGCTGTAATCCAGGTTCAGCCAGCGGCACAAGGTCGCGGCTGCCTGATTCTGATAAATCGTTGCGGCATTCTTCCATTCCCCGCGCACAGAACTTTCCGGGCTGATGAACGCCATCCAGATGTATTGCGCTGCGGGAACTTTTTCGCCGTGATCCGTCCAGTCTTTGATCGTGTTGCCGCGCCCGTGATCGGTGGTCAGCAGAATCGAGGTTTTGCCTTTGTATCGCGGCGTGTTTTGCAGGTAATCCCACAGTTCCCTGAGCTGCCGGTCATTGCGCGCCAGCGCGTCCATCACGTGGGCATAATCGCCGCCGTGCGCCCAGTCGTCGGTTTCGCCGAGCGCGAGATGCAGCACGCGGGGCTGATACTTTTTCAAATGCGCCAACGCGAATTTCACCGTGAAGTAATCGAAGCGCACGCCGCCCCAGGGACTCAGCTTTTCGTTTTGCAACTGGCTCAGCACGCGGATTTCGGGGGTGTTGACCAGAGCATACGGCTCGTGTCCGGCATTGATCGTGATGGCGCCTTCGGCGTGTTCGCCGATCCAGTTGAAAACATCCCACGAGCCGAAGAGCGCGACCTGGGTTTGACTGAGTTGCAGCCTGCGTTTCAGAAATTCAAGCACGCTCGGATACGGATTGCGCATCTTGTCATTGCTGTTGATGACGTCGTCGTGCGCCTGGCCGGTCAGGATTTCGGAATAGCCGGGATAGGAAAACCACATTTTGTTGGTGGTCATCACGGCGCTGCCCAATGCACGGTTGCCCGCAATCGAGCCGTAGTCTTTCATCAGCGTCCCCCAGAAAAACGGCATCACTTTCAAGCGTCGTTCTTCCGGCGTCGCCGCCCAGTATTTTTTATAGAGTTCGGTGTCCTCGACCCTGCCGCGCGTGGTTCTGGCTTTCAGAATCTCCAGGTCAAGGCCGCCAAACATCTCCTGCGTGCGCAGTCCGTCAAAGGTAATCAGGATGACGTTTTCCGTTGTGCTTTGGGCGCTTGCAGTGGAAAGCAAGAGCAGGAGAAAGAGTAGTGTCGAAAGACAGCATTTGCTATTCATCGTGGAGCCTCTGCCAATGGGTGTTTGAAAACGAAATGTCGAAAACCGCCAGTGCGGCACAGTCAGGGCGAGCTGAGCTTCGATCAGGTATCAGCTTAGCGCGGCAGCCGGGGCCGCCGAGGTAACTTCGTCTCTGTTGTTTTGCTGAAAAGTGAAACTCTGCAAACGCTGGCGCACACTCTAGGCTATTTTTTCCGGGACGGCAAGCCTGGCTGCTGACCGCATTCAGCAAGGGTGTGAATCAGATCTCGTTCTGAAAGCAGCAGAGAGAATACGGAACAGACGGAAATAACGAAACAGACGGAAAGCAGCACTCAACAGGGTCTGAAACTTTCCGTTTGTTCCGTTCTTTCCGTCTGTTCCGTATTCTCTCTGCTGCTTTTGCTTTCTCAGCATTCACCGGCGACCGATGACCCGGAATTCAGCCAGGTTGAAATACGACACGCCGTACTGATCGTAATCGAGCGCGGTTTTGGTCACCCGCACGTACCGGTATTTCTGAGTGTCGCTGACGACGGCTGACCAGGTTTGTCTGAAGACCACAGGGCTGCTGCCGCGCGACGCCAGCCTGACGACGCCTGATCTGAATTCAGGATCGTTCGAGGCATAGATGGCAAAGTTCCGGCGCGCACTCGGCTGATCCTGATCGGCGCGAAAGGCAATCTCGATCTTCGTAATCAGCGCCGCCGCTCCGAGGTCAACCTGCAGGTATTCAAGCTGCAGGAGGTTCACCGCCGAATGCCAGATCGTCGCCGCCGCCCCGTCAACGCCCTGCGCTGCCGCATAGTCAGCGCCATAAAGCGACGAAGCCGCGACCGCCTTGCCTGCGGCCAGATTCACCGGCAGCGGCGCCGGCGTCGGGGTCGGAGTCGGGGTTGGCGGCGGCGGTGGCGGTGGCACGTATGACGATGATGACGACGCATAAGCGCCCAGGCTGAGGCCTTTGTCATTGCGCGCCAGGTAAAGCAGCTCACGCACGTATTCGTGCTGCGGCACGGAGGCGACAGGCAGTCCCGCATAACCACCGGTCAGCAGCCGCGAGCCGCTTTGAATGTGGTAATCCTTTTTGTCCGCATTGACGAATCCCGGCCACTGGCCATAAGTCGTGTTGACGAGGCCCGGCGCGTTTGTGTTCGTCATCAGCCAGTTGTTCATTCCCGTCACGCCGGTGCCGAGGCCGTCGCCGGTCAGCTTTTCGCCGCGATAGTAAATATTGTTGTAAAGCTCAACTCTGGCGCCAGCGCCGGGCAGCACCAGCGCATTGTCAGGACTGGCGCCAATGATCGTATTGTTGCTCAGGCGCAGCGTGCCCAGGCGACCGTCATTGCCAAAGACCATCACCACCGAACGATTGCCGCTGCCCGATTTGGTGATGATGTTGCCAGTCAGCAAAGCATCCTGCGTGCGTCCGCCGGCCATTGAACTGGCGCTGAAGTCGAGTTCATAGCCGCCGTTGTTGGCGTTCTCCAGCCAGTTGTACGCAAATTCAACTGCCGTCCCCGTGCTGTCCGGCAGCGAGCGATCCTTGTAATTGATTCCGCCGTTCGCATCGTGAATGTAGTTGAACCGCACATACGTGCCGATGCCCTGCATATAAAAGTTGTGCGTGTAGCCGCTGCCGGTGCCGTTGAAAGCGACTTCGCACTGCTCGATGCGCGTGTTGACGGCTTCGTAAGTTGAAAAGAACCCGTTCGGGTTGTGATGAATGTAGCAGTCGCGGATAGTGATGTTTTTGCCGCGAATCTGCATCGCGCGGTTGTTGTCATCCGGGCCGGGTTGCACGTTGCGGACTTCGAGATGGCGCACCTCGATGTCGTGACTGTCGGGAAAGAATGACCACAGATAACCGTAATCATTGACGTTCGTGCCGGCACCGTCCCAGACGGCGCGGGCTGAATCTTCGCACAGGACGATGACCGGATTGCCCGGCTCGCCGGAATGCTGCGCGGTGAATTTGATGCGGTCGGTGTAAATGCCTGTGGCTCTGATCTTCACGACATCGCCGCCTCGCAGCGTGACGGCAGCAAGCAGCGAAGACAGGTTTTGATAAGTAGTGGCGCTGGTCTGCGCCGTGGCGTCAACGGTGTAAGTGGCCGCCGTCACGGACCCTGTCGCCAGGCTCAGCGTTGCGCCAAAGATGAATAATGAGACGCTGCGTCGCAGTGCGACACAGAATGGGTTGCCGGTAAACATTCTTCTGGACTCCTGTTTGTCAATTTGAGGAAGGTTGAGGGGCAACAGGAAATGCGTGGCGGACACACCTGTGCGAGCGTGATGAGGAAGATGAGATCAGGTGTGTTACTGGGGCGACAGTCTCACATCAGCCGGGAACCATTCGCAGGGGCAGCGCAGGTCAGCAGAGGATGACGAAGGAGGCATGTTCCGGTTTTTCAATGGCACAATGAGGGTGCCGGACTGTCGCTCTGGTTTCACGCACAACAGAAGAAATGTTCCGATTTAATTTCCCGCCAGCGGTCAGTTTATTAGATCAGTTCGCAATTGCGTGTCTGGCAAGTTTTTGCGCAGGCCTGATAGGGGTAGGAGGAACTGATTGGCTTCAGTCCCCCCTCCCTCCGAACCG
>CAYWDW010000168.1:0-9078 GCA_964457105.1 uncultured Heliobacteriaceae bacterium | reverse complement strand
CCCCCCCTGGTCTGACCAGGGGGCGATCTGTCGGATGCATTGACATCTTTCTGAAGGAACGTGTATAACGACGCCGTTCTTGCGGTTAAAGATTCAGCTCAGAAGCACAAATCAAATCAGGCTCAAACGATCAATGGATACTGACTGAAGCCTCTGATTCAGACGATGGATAAATAACGAAGAGCTGGCCGGGATGGAAACGCAAGGCAGCATGCGAGTTTAATTGACCGGATTCCGGGGTTCCTCATCGCCTCGCACCTTTGCGTTCATCTCTGCGTTTTCACCCCTTCAATTCTGCTTCCGTTCTGTCAGCATTCATCGCCCCGGCAGTGTTGTCTGACGGTTTCGGCCTGACGCGCTGGTCCTGTTCCTGACAGCGGCGTGTAATCCCCGCAACCGGCATAACCGGCTCCGCAGCGCCTGACGCGCCGCACAGCTACTGACAATAAACGTGAATTTTGCAGGTCAGCCACAACCAGCCAGAAACGCCGGGCGACTGATGATGACGGTCATCACGCTGTTGCTCGTGCTGACCGGCGCAGCCTGTCGCAAGGAAAAGCTGGAAGGCATGCGCGAAATCACGATTACGGTTTACGGCTTCAGCATTCTCAAGGAACCGCTCGACAAGGAAATCTTTCCGGCCTTCAGCAAACGCTGGGAAAATCGCACGGGGCAGAAAGTGATCTTCGCTTCATCCTTCGCCGGGTCTGAAACGGTGACGAATCAGATTCTGGCCGGAGCCAAGGCGGACGTGGCGATTCTGGCCATTGAACGCAACGCGGAACGGCTGCTCAAAGGCGAGGCGACGAGTACCGACTGGCGCGAATTTCCGCATCACGGCATCGTCAATCGCACGCCGATGGTCATGGTCGTCAGGAAGGGGAATCCGAAAGGGATTCGTGATTTTGAAGACCTGGCCAAACCCGGCGTTCGGGTGATTCATCCCGATCCGGCTTCTTCGGGCGGTGGGCAATGGTCGCTGCTCGCGCTTTACGGTTCGCAACTGGTCAAGTCGGAAAAGCAGACCGGCCAGCGCGACGAAGCCCGGGCGCTGGACCTGCTCAAACGGGTGTGGAAGAATGTCATGGCGACGCCGGAATCGGCCCGCCAGGCCCGCACGCAGCTTGAAACCGGCTTCGGCGATGCGCTGATTACCTATGAGATTGATGCGCTGCAACTGGTCAGCCACAATCCCGAATTTGAAATCGTCGTTCCGCGCAGCACGATCTTCAGCGAACACCCGGTGGTCATCGTGGACCTCGGCATGACGCCCTCAAAGCGGGCGCTCGTCGAACTGTTCATTGACTATTTATGGAGCGAACAGGCCCAGCGCGCGTGGGTCAAATATGACTTCCGGTCAGTCACGGATGAAAAGCTGAACGCGGAGCATCGCAGCTTTCTGAAAATTGCCCAGCCGTTCGGCATTGATTATTTCGGCGGCTGGGCGAAGGCTTATCCTGAAATCATTGAAGGCATCTGGAAAAAACAGGTGCAGTCAGCCGTCAATCAGTAATTATGGGCGCAGTAACGACCACCAGAAATTCAGCCGCCCTCGGTCACGGCACCGACGCTGCCCGACCGATCGGCATCGGCCTGGTGATCCTGGCCATGATGCCGCTGGTGATTATGCCGCTGGCGTCGGTCTTTATTTTCGGGCTGAAAGAAGGGCCGGTTCATTTCTGGCAGGTGCTGTCGGCGCCGGAAGCCCTTTTTTCAATCAAGCTGAGCCTGATCACCAGCAGCGTGGCGACGATCTGCAACGTCATCTTCGGACTGCTTGCCGCCTATGTGCTAAGCAAGTATGATTTCGCCGGAAATTCAGCGCTCATGATTGTCATCAGTCTGCCGACGGCCATTCCGACCGCCGTGGCCGGATTTGCGCTGCTGCTGCTCTGGGGCAAGCACGGGCTGATTGGGTTTTACCTGGAACGTTACACCGATTTTGAGGTGATGTTTACCACCGCCGCCATTATCCTGGCGAATATTTTCGTAACGTTCCCGCTGGCTTTCGGAGTCATCAAGCCCGCCCTTGATAACTTCGACCGCAGCTATGAAGACGCCGCTGAAACGATGGGCGCGTCGCGCTGGCAGACATTTATTTATGTCGTGTTGCCCAGCCTGCGCGGCGCAATCATCACCGGCGCGCTGCTCACCTTTGCGCGTTCGGTGGGCGAATTCGGTTCGACGATCATGGTCAGCGGCAACCTGGCGCTCAAAACGCAGACGGCGCCGCTCTATATTTTTACGAAGTTCAATGAAGGAGATGTCGAAGCCGCCAATGTCATTGCGGTCGTGCTGGCGGTAATCTCCTTCGCCGTGTTTTCACTGATTATCTTCACCAGGAATCGCCTGGAAAGATAAGACCGGGATGAAGCATGCTGTGGCGGAAGGAGCGCCCCCAACCGTGCTTGATCCTTCAGCCTCATCATTCACCCTTCCTGAAAGTGAGGTATGCGATGGCGCGAGAAGTAATGGTGACCCTCTTTCCTGAAACTCAAGCCTTCGCCGAGCGCCGCCCGGAAGCCCGTGCGGCCCTCAGCGTCAGTCATCTGACCAAGCGTTTCGGCACCGAGCCGATTCTCAACGATGTCAGCTTTGCGGTGGAAGAAGGCGAAAGCCTCGTGCTGCTCGGCCCGTCAGGCAGCGGCAAAAGTACGACGCTGCGCCTGATTGCCGGCCTCGAATCGCCCGATGCCGGGCAGATCAGGATTCGCAGCCGACAGGTGGAAGGCATGCGCGCCCGTGATCGCAATGTCGGCGTGATCTTTCAGCATTACGCGCTCTTTCCGCAGATGACCGTCGCCGAAAACATCGGCTTCGGGCTGAAGATTCGCAAGGTCAAAGCGCGGGACCGCGAGCCGGTCATCAGCCGCCTGCTCGAACTGATCGGACTCAGCGAACAGCGCGGCAAATACCCGTCGCAGATTTCCGGCGGCCAGGCGCAGCGCGTCGCCATCGCCCGCGCGCTCGCGTATGAACCCGACGTGCTGCTGTTTGACGAATCCTTCAGCGCGCTCGATCCGCAAACGCGCGTGCCGCTGCGCCGTGAAATTCGCGCCCTGCTGCGCAAGCTGCGCATTCCTTCCCTGTTCATCACGCACGACCAGGAAGAGGCCATGGAATTAGGCGACCAGATTGCCATTCTCAATCGTGGCCGCATCGAACAGATCGGTTCGCCCGCCGAGGTTTACAACGACCCGCAGACGGAATTTGTCGCCACCTTCCTGGGCGCGGCCAATGTCATGCAGGGCGCGTGGCAGGACGGGTTGATCCGTCTCGACAGCGACCGTTACCTCGCGCCGACCGGTGGCCTGACGCCCCTGGTCAATGGCACGCGGACGCGGGTGATCTTCCGTCCCGAAGACGTGTCGCTCGGTTCGGCGACGGGCCTCATCGAAACTCCTTATCACCTGGGGCGCGGCGAAATCACCGATGTCGGCTTTACCGGCGCCACCGAGAATCTGACGGTCCGGCTGCTGACTTACACGCAATCCGGCAACCTCGTCATGCCGCGCAATGATTCAGGCCGCCACGGCTTCGCTTCCTTTGGCAACACGAGCAGTTCGGAGTTTGTCATCAAGGCGGTGCGGTCCAAGTGGGATGCCCGCAAACTGAAACTGCGCACGGGCGACCGGGTGACTGTGGGGCTGAAATCCTACAAGGCACTGCACACGCCGGAAGATAACTGAAGCGCGGCGCGCGGCTCGATTCATGACTGATCATTCTCCTGCCTGCTTCAGATCAGCAGTCATTGCGGCCCTCCTGCCTGTTGACCTCCTGCTCTGCCTGCAATCTCCCGCGCTTCACCCAGGGCTGAAGCCAAGCGCAAAACATCAGCCCCTGAGACTGCCGTGATTCGCAGTGCGCGGTTGCCTGACCGCTGCGTTCAGCGATATAAACTGACTCGCCGCAAGCATCACCATCAAAGGAGGGACGGCGTGAAAAAACAGAGACTCAGGCTGCTGCTGCTGTGGACGCTGCTGATTGTGCCGATTACTCATCTGGCTCAACAGCCGTCGCGTGAAGCGCCGCCCAAAGAACAGGGCCGGTTTCGGGAGGCTGATCTGGTCGAACTGATTAAAATTGATCCGACATTCAAGCTCGAGATTCGCTACGCCACGTCAAATAATTTCGTCGGGCGGCCCGTCTACACCGAAGCGCGCGCCTTTTTGCAGCGCCCGGCTGCCGAAGCCCTGAAGCGCGTCAATCAGAAATTGCGCAAGCAGGGTTACGGGCTGCTGATCTTTGACGGCTATCGCCCCTGGGCCATCACGAAACTTTTCTGGGATGTGACTTCAGGCGATCAGCGCAACTACGTGGCCGATCCGGCCAAAGGCTCGAAGCACAATCGCGGCTGTGCCATTGACCTGTCGCTCTTTGACCTCAGGACCGGCCAGGAGGTCGAGATGCCGAGCGCATATGATGAAATGACCAAACGCGCCTGGCCGACTTACAAAGGCGGCAGCGCCGCAGCGCGCCGCCTGCGCGACCTGCTGCGCGCGACGATGGAAGCCGAGGGCTTCAGGGTCAACGAATATGAGTGGTGGCACTTTGACTACAAAGACTGGCGCAAATATCCGATTCTCAACATCAGCTTTGCCGAAGCTGATCAGCGACACCGCAAGTGAAGACTGCGCCCGGAGACAAAGCCAATGACCAACGAAGAACTCAATGCCCGCTTCGCTGCCGTCGCTGACCTGCTCAGCGATTTTGCCGGAGAACACGACATCGCGCTCAAAAGGCTGGAAGAAGCCATTGATGAACTGCGGAATGAACAGCGTCAGACAAATCGGAATCTGGATGAACTGCGCGAGGAAGTGCGAAACGTCGCCCGCCAGACCAGCAGTAATCTTGATGATCTGCAAGGGGAAGTGCGAAACGTCGCTCGTCAGACCAGCAGTAATCTTGATGATCTGCGCGGCATCGTTCGCACTGCCGTGCGCGCCGGAGTCAGGGAGCGACGGGAGCGGCACCTGGCCGAAAAGGAATTGCGCGTGCAGCTTCTTGAAACCGAACAGCGCAACGAGCAGCGCCTGACCCGCATGGAAACCGCCATCGAACGGCTGGCCGAACTGATGGCTGATCGAAACGGAAAAAAATCCTGAGCCGACCTTCAGCCGGACGCTTTGCTGAAATCAGCGACAGGCAAATCAACGTTGAATCCATCCGTCTTTATTCAAGCCTTATCCCGCTCAAATGTTCGCGCTTTCGTCTGGCTCGCGCTGGCGGCGATGACCGGCACGGCAATGGTGTTTCTTTACAAGGACAGCTATCAGCAGGACGGGCCGATGCACTTTCTGTTTGCGCGCTGGGCCTGGAAGCATCAGATGAATTTTGTCGGCGTGTGGGGTCGCCCGCTCTTCACCTTCCTGTACGCCTTTCCCGCGCTGATCGGTTATCCGGCGGCGAAGCTGCTGACGGTTCTGATTGCCCTTGCCACCGCCTGGCAAACGTGGCGGCTGGCGCAGCAGCTTCAGTTCACGCGCGCGGAACTTGTCATTCCTTTTCTCTTTCTGCAACCCTCGTTTCTGCTGCTGTGCGGTGACACGATGACCGAGCCGCTGTTTGCGCTGGTGCTGGTCGTGGCGCTGCGGCTGCACCTGAGCAAACGAATCCTTGCGGGCATGCTGGTCGCTTCGCTGCTGCCGCTGGCGCGGCCCGAAGGCTTTTTCATCGGTGTGCTGTGGGGCGTGTGGTATCTCTTTGATCGTCGCGCCGGGCGCACGTTTGTCGAGCGCCTCCCGGTGACGCTGCTGCTCGCGGCGGGCACTTATCTGTGGGCGTTTGTCGCGGTGTGGATTATGAATGATCCGCTGTGGCTGCTTCACAACTGGCCGCGCGACTGGCAGCCGCAGGGCGGGCAATTCGGCAGCGCCGACATCTGGTGGTACTTCCACAAATCGTCATATATTTTCGGGCTGATTTTGAAATGGCTGTTTCTGCCCGGCCTGCTCGTGCTCGCGTGGCGCAGGCGTTTTCTGACGGGCGTTTCGGCATTTGTGCTGATCTTCGGGCTGCACGCGCTGATGTACGTGCGCGGCTCGTTCGGGTCGGCGGGTTATCCGCGCTATTTCGTCTGCGTCTCACCGCTGATTGCCATCATCACGCTGGCTGGCTGGAACGTGGTCGCGGATCTGCTGGCGAAGGCATGGCGTTTTGCGCCGGCGCCGGTGCTGGCTTCGCTGCTGATCGTCAATGGCATTCACGCGGCGCATTACGTTGACGGCTGGGGCTTCACGCGGGATGCGCGGGCGGTTGATGAAATGGCGCGGTGGTTTGAGCGAAATGCCGCCGCCACGCATCCGGTCACGAATCTGATGTGGAGCCAGGCTTATATGTGCATCGTCTTTGACACCGATCTGTGGGAGCGGGCCTTTCTGACCGGCGACCGCGCAGAGAATCTGGAATTTCTGCGCCACGCGCGGCCTGGCACGCTGGCCTTCTGGGATAGCGACATCGGCCTGAACTGGCATCACCTCGAACCCGCAGATTTCATCGCCACCGGCTACGTGCATCTCAGGTCGCAGCAGTACCGGCTGGACGGCTGGCTGTTCGCTGAAAAGTGGCAGGAACACGGCGGCCCGCGCTGGCAGGAACTGCACCTGTTTTACAAGCCGCTGCCCGGCGAAGCGGCGCGCTTTGCGCAGGCAAACGCTCCGGCCAGGCGCGCACAGTGAACTTCAGAACGGCGAATTCAATATTCATCTGACTCGGACTTCCCCATGACTGTGCTGCATCTCGATCATCTTTCGGCAAGCTATGGCGACAACCAGGTGCTGCGGCGCGTGACGCTTGAGATCAGCGACGGCGAACTGGTCGCGCTGCTTGGCCCGTCGGGATGCGGCAAGACGACGATTCTCAAACTTGTAGCGGGCCTGCTGCCGCCGGTCAGCGGCGATTTGCGCTTCAATGCCGAATCAGTTTTGTCAGTGCCGGCTGAACGGCGCGGCGCGGTGATGGTCTTCCAGAAGCCGCTGTTGTTTCCGCATCTGACGGTGGCTGAAAACGTCGCCTTCGGTTTGAAGATGCGCCGCACGCCGAAGGCCGACCTGTCGCAGCGTGTGAATGAAGCGTTGCGGCTGGTGCAACTGGACGGCTTCGAGCGGCGCAAACCGCACGAATTATCGGGCGGTCAGGAACAGCGCGTGTCGCTGGCGCGGGCGCTGGTGACGGAACCGCGCGTGCTGCTGCTGGATGAACCGTTCTCGGCGCTCGATGAAAGCCTGCGCGGCGAAATGCGGGAACTGGTGCGCGCGCTGCAACGACGGCTGAACATCACGACGCTCTTTGTCACGCACGATCAGGCCGAAGCGGCCTTGATGGCTGACCGCATTGCGCTGATTCTGCATGGCGGCGTCGAGCAGTTCGGCGCGCCGCGCGATTTTTATCTGCATCCGGCGACGCCCGCCGCCGCGCAGTTTTTCGGCTGGCGGCTGATTGAAGGGCAGGCGACAGGCCACATCTTTGACACCACCATCGGCAGTTTCGTCATGCCGCAGGAAGATGGCAGCGCGCCGAACCTGATTGCCTTTCGCCCTGAAAGCGCGCGGCTCAGAGAACGCCGCATCAGGCTGCTCGCCAACACCGCCAACAATCTCACCGGCACGGTCGAAGCGCTGACCGACCTGGGCACAAGGGCGCGTTACCGCATCGCGCTGCCATCGGGTGACAGGATCGAAATCGAGCAGGATCATCTGACCAATGGCGCCGACCTGTTTGAGCCGGGCGCAACTGTCATCCTGCACATTCCGAGTCACGCCACCAGATTTTTCAGGCGCAGGTAAGCCGCTTTCATTTATTTTTCTGAAAATAATCAGGCAGGTTTTTCTTTGTGTCGCGCAGGATTTCAAGCACGGCGGCGCGGTCGGCGGCGGTCAGGCGGCTGAAGTCCTGGCCCATCGCCTGCCCGGTCAGCGCCAGCCACAACCGGCGATACACATAATCAAGCGCCGGTTTCGGCAGCGCATCGAAGGCTTCGGAGTAAATCAGATAACTGCACGGATAACGAAAGAGCCGCTGCTGCAAATCCAGTTCGCGCAGCGACCGGCCCTGTTTATCGAATGGCCCGGCAGCAGCAAATTCCCTGGCAAAATCCGCCGTGCCTTTAACGGGCGACTGCAGCTTTGGTTCTTCGACCATCAGCAGATATTTCAGCAGCTCATCAGCCACGTTCTGAATGCGCCGCCGCGTGCTGTCAGACAGTTGCTCGTTCGGCTCTCCGAGCGCCTTGTTGATGGCGGCCTGCTGGCTGAGCGCGATGCGGGTTTCGTAGCCGAGCCGCGTCATCAGGTTGTGCATCTGCGTCTGATGCTCCAGCACCATCAGCGCCACGATGTCGCTGTGCGGCGACAGGTAGCCGCTCAGCTCAACCTTTTGATCCAGGCTGGTCAGATTGAGGCCGCTGGTTTGTGTGATGCGATCCGGGTTGTCCTTGTCGGTGAACAGCAGATTGCCGAGGTGCTTTTCAGCGCCGTGCGTGCCGGTGACATACCAGCCGCCCCAGCGTTCCTTCAGCGGATTGAGCTGGCTGATGACGCGCGAACCGAGCGGCGCAATCGGGTAGCCGCTGTCATCGGGAAAAACCGAGCGCACCAGATGGCCCGGCACTCCGCGCGTGTTGCCCGACACGTGACATTGCAGGCAGTCATCGTTGCGACGAAACCTGGGCTGCTCGCTCTTTGTCTGGTCGAGCATATAAAACACGCCGCCCAGTTGCGGATCAACGGCGGAAACTTCCAGCACGTCGCCGCCGCGCACCCAGCCGACATAGACTTCATCATTGAAGTAAATCGCGCGCGGATTGCGCGGCGAGATGCGGTGCAGTTGAAAGCTCGTCTTTGAAAAGACCAGCCCCTGCGACGACACCGGCACTTTCAAAAGCTTCAGCACCGATTGCAGCCAGCCGCCGGATTCAGCGTAATCAAGTTTCACTTCGCCGCGTTCCAGCCGCTCCTGCAAACGGGCAACGGCATCGTGACGAACGGCCTGCTGATAATTGATCGCCGGATGATCCTGAGGCTGTTCCTGCCCGGCGACCGGGGACGCCAGAAAACCATAGCTGCCGGTGAGCAGCACGGT
>CAYWDW010000167.1:0-9129 GCA_964457105.1 uncultured Heliobacteriaceae bacterium | reverse complement strand
GAATGGTGGATCGGTTCGCACAGTCGCGGCGCGCTCGTCAACAAAGGCGGCGACGTGCGCGAGGCAGTGCTGCGCAATCCGCGCCCTTATTTCGTCGAGTCGGTTTTTGTCGCCGGTCAGCGCGTCTGGATTGGCGCGCAGGCCGGGCGGCAGGGCAGCGGCTTGTGGTTCGAGCAGGACGGCGCGCTCGCGCCGTTTCCGCTCAGCACCGGCACCGTCACGAGCCTGCACGGCGATGAAGCCGATGTCTGGATCGGCACGAACAATCAGGGCGCATTTCTGCTGCGCCATGAACAGGCGCTGGAGCATCTGACTTTTGAAAACACTTCGGGCGGGCTGCGATCCAATCACGTCAACACGGTCTTCCGCGATCACGAAGGCATCGTCTGGTTCGGCACTGATCGCGGCGTGTGCCGGTATGACCGCGACAGCTTTCGCGCCGCCAGGGTCAGCGCGAATGGCAATTCAAATTACATTCGCACAATGCTGGTGACGCGGCAGGGCGAAACGCTGGCCGGATCGAATCGCGGCCTGTTCACGCTGGCCCGCGCGGCTGAACCGGCGGCGTGGGCGCAACTCGGCGAACCTGGCGAACGCGCGGTTTATGCGCTGGCCGAAGACGACGCGGGCGCAGTCTGGGCAGGCACGAGCAGCGGCCTGTTTGTCCGATACAGCGCGGGCGCGGCGTTTGTTCCGGCGACGGGCGAGGCTTCAGCTTTGCCGCCTGAAACTGCGGAAAAAGAAGTCGCGAGGGCTGAACCGGCTGAGTCGCGCAATCGCAACAGCGTGCGCGCCCTGGTGAAGTTTCGCGGGCAGATTTACGCGCTGGTGTTTGAGCGCGGGCTGGAACGCATTGAAGCAGGGCGGCGCGTGCCGGTGCTGAATAATGAAAGTCTGCGGCGCGCCCTGTGCCTGGCGGTTGAGCCGGGCGCGGCGGGCAATCCCGATGCAGCCATCTGGATCGGCACTGAAACGGGTGAAGTCCTGCGCTTCGATGGCGACAAAGCATCATCGCTGCCGCGTGACAGGACCGCAGCCATCAGCGGCGCGGCGGTGCGCGCCATCGCCTTTGCCAGCGGGCGCGCGTGGCTCGGCACTGAGCGCGGATTGTTTGAATGGGATGTTCAGACCGCGCAACTGTCGCCGGTGATTGCGCAGGCTGACGTGTTTGCCTTGCTCGCCATGCGCGAACAGCAGATTGCCGAAGTCCAGCCGCAGGCCGCGCTGGGCCGCTTCGTGCCGGGTCGCCAGGCTGCGCAGTCAGCCGAATCGGCGGAGCGTGACGGATTCATTGAAAATGCTGAGAGCCTGCCGCCGCCGCGCGAAGTCATCTGGTGCGGCACGAAGAACGCCGGTTTGTACAAACTGCTGGCGCGTGACCGCGTGATGATTCGCTTCGACACCGAGCAGGGGTTGAGCAGCCAGCAGGTCTTTGCCGTCGCCGCCGATCAGCCGTCAGACCGCGTCTGGATCGGCACCAATCGCGGCATCGTGCTGCATCAGCCTGGTCACGCGCCGCCGCGTATTGAAGCGCGCCGCTTTGTCGCTGACCGCGTTTACACGCCTGAGGACCTCAATGCCGAACTCGGCCTGGAACACACGCAGGCCAACTTTCTGCTTGAAGTCGCGGGCCTCGGCAGCCGCACCTTTCCGGGGCAGTTTCAGTATGAATTCACGCTGCGCGACAAACTGGGCAAGCCGGTCCGAACGCTGCTGACGACTGACAGTCAGTTTGCGGTCGAACGAATCGCGCGCGGGCCTTATGCGATCTGGGTGCGCGCCATCAGCCGCGACCTGGTTTATTCAGAGCCGCTGAAGGTGCGCTTTCGCATTCCGAACGCGCCGTTCCCGCGCACGCAGGTGATTCTGGCGGCGCTGCTGCTGATTGCGCTTGGCGCTGCCGGATACGCCTTTATTCAGAATCGCCGCATCGCCCGCGCCAATCGTCAGCTTGCCGAAACCAACACCGAGTTGCAGGAGACGCGGCTGCGCCTGGCGAATGAAACCGAAACCGAGCGCAGCCGCATTGCCCGCGATCTGCACGATCAGACGCTGGGCGATCTGCGCCACCTGCTGGTGCTGACCGATCAGCTTGAAAAGGGCCGTGCGGCGGGCACTGCGCTGCCGACCCCGGCCACGCTGCGCCGCGAAATCGAAAGCATCTCCAGCGAGATTCGGCACATTTGCGAAGACCTCAGCCCGTCGGTGCTCGAAAACATCGGCTTTCTGTCGGCGCTTGAATGGGCCTTGAGCGATGCCGTCGCGCACCTGCCCGCCGAAGAGAAATTCACCTGGGAATTTATTTGCGAAGGCGAGCTGGAAGACCGGCTGGCCTTGAGCGAAATCGAACGCATTCAGCTTTACCGCATCGTCCAGGAAGCGATCAACAACATCTGCCGTCACGCGCGGGCCAGGCAGGTCAGGATGAGCATCAGAACCGAAGCTGCTGAAAGTGACTCCCGCCGCGACCTGGTGATTGAAATCACGGATGACGGCATCGGGTTCGATGGCAGTCCGCACGCAGCCACCGGGCACGGCATTCTCAACATTCGTTCCCGCGCCAACCTGATCGGCGCTCAGGTGGCGTGGCGGAACATCAGCCGGAACGGCACGAGCGGCTGCCGCTTTGAAGTGCGCAAGGCTGCGTGCGTGCAGTGAGGCGCGGGCTGAAGATGCAGACCGGCGGAATTCGGAATTCGGAAGTCGGAAGTCGGTAGTCGGTAGTCGGAATGAAGAGAAGCCGCAGTCTCGCTGCGTCCTGTCATCTGTCATCTGTCATCTGCCATCTCGCTTTCAACTTCCGAATTCCGAATTCCGAATTCCTCTCGAACATTTCAGCCTTGAGATGACAGCTTACAGATGCTCGCCGTATTTCTTGAAATGTTCATCCCTGGCGCTGCTGATCCAGTTTTCGCGGCGGATGCGACCGTGAAAATGTTCAAGCTGCGCGTCAATCCGGTCAATATCCTCTTCCGTCCAGCGCGCGACATCGCGGAACCAGTAAATGCCCAGATGATTGAGCATTCGTTCGAGGATCGGGCCGACTCCGTAAATCAGCTTGAGGTCATCCGCCTGACCGTCACCGCCTCCGGGGCGGCGACTGATGGCGGTCGTGCTGGCTGACGGTTCGGGCGGCGCCGGTTCGATGTGAAATCTGACTGCATCGGCTGAGACCGTGACCGATGGTTCAGCCGCAGCAAAGACCGCAGCAAGGTTGTTGTCAGACAGAAGCTGAGGGCGGGGCTGCGCAGTTTCGACTGTACTCTGACGAGCCATCAGTTCCAGTTCGGTGATGCGCTGACGCAGCCGTCCAAGCTCCTGTTCCTGGCTGCTGATTCTGGCGTCGCGGTCGCGCACTCCGGTTTCGAGCGATTCCAGCGTGCTGAGCCGTTTTCTGAGCGCCGCGATTTCACTGTCTTTTTCGGCTGAAGTCGTGCGGAAGCGGACTTCCCATTCAGTCAGGCGGGCACCGAGCGGTGCCAGTTCGCTGATCCGGCGGCGCAGTTGTTCGATTTCAGCCTCGCGGTCGCGCAGGCGGGCCTGCTGCTGTGCGGCGGTTTCAGCGGCCTGAGTCCGGGCGGTTTCAAGTTCGCTGAGGCGCGCCCTGAGTGATTCGGCGGCAGCTTCGCCGGCGTGCCGGGCCGCTTCGGCAGCCTGGTGCTGCGTGCCGAGTTCGCTGACGCGGATCAGCAACGGTTCAAGTTCGGCCACGCGGGCGCGCAGCGAATCGGACTCCTGGCGACCTGCGTCGAGCGTGGCGGCAAGCTGAGCTGACAACTGATCTGCCTGCTGCTGCCGGGCGCTGAGGTCGCCTTCAAGTTCGCCGATGCGCCAGTGCAGTCTGCCGATTTCATCATCGCGCTGACGCCGCGCCTCTTCGGCAGATTTGATCTGGCCGGACAGTTCGTCAAGGCGGGCAGGCAGCGGTTCCAGGCGGCTGAGCTGCTGGCGGGCCTGGCTGAGTTCGTCTTCTTTCTGGCGTAATGAAGCGACGCTGGCTTCAAGATTCATCGCCAGGGTGCTGGCCCGTTTCGCCGCATCGCTGCCGCCGGCTTCGAGTTCACTGATGCGATGGTTGAGTTGTTCAATCTCAGACTCTTTTTCAAGGCGGGATGTTTCGGCCAGGTTGAATCTGGTCTCCCACTGACTGAGCCGTGCGGGCAGCGGTTCAAGCGTGCGCAGGTGCAATTGCAGCGCGGCAATTTCGGCGGCGCTGTGCTGTGCCGACTCAAGCGCGGCGTGGTGCTGGGCCTCAAGCGCGGCGCTTTTTTCCTGCGCGGCTTTCAGTTGCGCCGTGAGTTCGGCGCTGGCCGCCGAGGCATCAGTGGCCGCCGCTTCGAGCGTGGCAAGGCGCGCGGTCAGTTCACTAAGCGCGTGTTCCTTTTCGCTGAGTTGAGCTGGCAGCGGTTCGAGCGCGCCGAGTTGATGGCGCAGGTCCGCCAGATTTTCTTCGCTGGTTTGCAGCGCCTGTTCGGCTGCTTCGTGTCTGGCCCTGAGTTCACTGAATTCGCTTTCGCGGTCAGTGAGAGCCGCGCTGGTTGAATTGAACCGGCCCTGCAAATCATCAAGCTGGAACATCAGCGGTGCGAATTCGCTGATGCGTGCCTGCAAAGCGGATGCTTCATCGGCGCGGTGTTGTGCGGACTGCTGCGCGGCGCTGAGTTCAGCCTCAAGCGCAGCGCTTTTTTCCTGCGCGGCTTTCAGTTGCGCCGTGAGGTCGGCGCTGGCGGTGTCGGTCCGGCTGCTGGCGGCTTCGAGCGCGGCGAGTTGCGCTTTCAGACCGCTGATTTCCTGCTCGCGGCTGTGCAGCGCCGCCTGGTGTTGCGAGGCAGCGGCGGCGGCCTGAGCCTCGATGTCAGTCAGAGCGCTGAGACTGGCTTTGAGGCGGCTGAGCTGTTCGTCTTTCTCTTTGGCAGAGGCAGAGGCGAACTGATATTTGTGTTCTGTTTCTCTGAGCCTGGCGGCCAGCGCCTCGGCGTCGCCGGAATGTTTTTTCAGTTGCGCAATTTCGGTCTCCTTTTCCCTGATCTTCGCTTCGGTATCGCTGACGACAAAGGTCAGCGGTTCAAGCTGTGCCAGGCGGTCGCGCAGGCCGGTCAGTTCGCTGCTGGCTCCGGCGAAATTCTGTTGCAGCGTGGCGTGTTCGGTTTCAAGCGCGGTGAGCGCCGCCAGCTTTGCGGTCAGTTCAGCCTTCGCGTTGTCAGCCTCCTGTTGCAGGCCGATCCCGGCGTCGGCGCGGGCGCTGAGTTCGGTTCCGAGAGTTTCCAGCCGGGCAGTCTGTTCGTTGTAACGGGTCTGCAGGCTTTCGAGGTCGCGGGTCTGACGATTGTATTTCAGCGACCATTCCCGTTCGAGATCACCCCGGCGGTTTGAGTCATCGGCCACGCGGCTGCGCCCGCGAAAGCGCCAGGCCCAGACAAAAATCCCACCCAGCGCGGCGGCTCCGATCAGACAAAATAATCTTCCCCAGTCCATAGCGACTTGTCCTCCTTTATCACTTCGACTTGTTTTCAGTAGTGGTTGTTTTCTGGGCACGAAGGTGGAATTCGATGCGGCGATTACGCTGCTGACCTTCCGGTGTGGTGTTGTCGGCCACCGGTTGCTGATCGCCGTAACCAGCGGCGGTCATGCGTCCGGCGGCAATGCCCTTGCTGGCGAGCCAGGCTTTGACGGCAGCGGCGCGGGCCTGGCTGAGTTTGAGATTTCCAGCCGGATTGCCGCGATTGTCGGTATATCCGGCAACTTCAAAGGCCAGGTCCGGGTAGCGGCTGAAAATCTCAGCGACTTTCTCAAGAATCGCGGTCCCGCTGGCGCCCTGGCGAATGGTGGCCTGGCCGGTGTCGAATTCGATGATTTTACCGACGAGTTCTTTATTGACATCGGTCTGCGCTTCGAGGGCCGCGCCAGCGAGGGCCGGACCGGATGAAACAAACATCGCATCCTTCACCTGCCAGCCGCCGGGAGCGGCTTTGGTGACTTCGCTGACGATGTTGTTTCTGATCTCCTGACTGGCGGTCTGGCCGGACAAAGTGATGGCTCCGCTGCCATCAACCGCGGCAATTTCGGCGCTGCCGCTCGGACGATCTTTCAGCCGGAGCAGCGCGAGCAGGCCGGGCAGCGAGGCCAGCCACGCCGGTTTCGCCACGCCACCCGAAACCGTGAGGTTGTCGGTGAAATTGCCGTCGCCATAGAGTTCTCTGGCGCGGGTGACGATGGCGGTTCTGGTTGCCTCATCGGGCAGGGTGCCATTGAGTGTGACTTTGCCGCCCGCGCTGCTGACATTGAATGTCGGCAGCGTCAGCGCCGCAGCGGGCGGAGCCACTGCCACCTCAGCCGCCTGATGGCGTGTCAGGCAGAACCAGCACAGCGCGGCAAACGCCAGCGCTGACAGAAGCATGATTGCTTTGTTACTCATCGAATTCAGTCCTCCTTCTTTGGCTGTCGTCAATCAGGATCGGTCGCCAAAGGGGGAAACCTTCGGCGGCGAAATCCGGGACGCGGGATGAAATGAGACAGGCCGGGGAAACACCGCACCTGCGATCAGGGGGAAAACGGTGCGAAAGACTCCATGGGGGGGCGGGCAGTCTGCTTCCGCGCCTGAAGTCCGAACTGCGCGAAAATCAGTTCGGCTGCTGAGACCGAAAACTTACGGAAGAAATATTATGCGGCTGCCTGAAATGGTGCCGCACACTGCACTGACAGAACTGCTGAAGATGTGCTGTCGCGGTCATGACTGCGAAATATCATGATTGCGAATTTGAGCTGTGACGGAATCGGGGGGAGGAACGGAAGCGATTTTAGGAGCGGCGGTCAGGCGTGTCAATACGGGCGCTGAAAGAGTCTGCTGTTCGGCTTTCCGCCGGAGTTGAATGGCTTGCCTGTCGTGGTGAACGTGGCATTCACCACGACGGGCCTGCGCATTCGCGGGTGTGGTCGGCAGCTTACCTGGCGGGGCGTTGCAGGATTTCTGCCAGGGCCTGCAGGCGCTTCACGTCTGCTGCGCTTTGGGTTGTCCGGGCGGTTGCTTTGAGCGAGCGCGCGAAACCCTGAAGTCTGGTGCGCGAGTTTTGATTCAGCCGGGAGCTTTCGGCGCGCTGAATCGCCTTGCGCACGGCGGTGATCTGATCGGCGGGCAGGGCCTGTGAGCGTTCCAGTTGATCCAGGTACGCTTTGGCCACGACCAGTCTGGCAGGCCAGACGATTCTTTGCTGGTTCTGCACGTTAAGTTCAGCCACGCGCACCGCTTTCGCGGCATCAATTTCATTCTGCGTCAGAAATTCGCTGGGGCTGAGTTCAAAGATGTCCAGGCCGCGCGCGATTTCTGAAGCGTAGATATGGCCGTTGTACCAGTAAGCCGACCAGTCGCCACCCAGGATGAGCATCGTCGGATCAATCGGCCCGCGATCAAAATAAGCAATTTCAATCGGATGATCGGCGTCGGTGAAGTCCATCACCGAGATGCCGCCCTGGTACCAGGCCTGCACTTTGAGGTCGCGTCCGGGGACGGGAATGAGCGAACCGTTGTGAGCCACACAATTTTCGCTGTCGCCCTGGGCCGCAGGCATTTTGTAATAGCTCGCAAAACTCAGCTTGTGATCCTTCAGGCGAAACACCGCGTTGGCGCCCCATTTGTTCGGATCGTTGGGCCGGCAACGCGCACCGAGGCCGCCGCCCCATTCATCGGTGAAGACGACTTTTGAGCCATCGTTTGAAAACGAGGCCGAGTGCCAGTAGGAATAGTTCGGGTCGTTGACGGCATCAATGCGTTTCGGATGCGCCGGGTCTTTGATGTCCAGCAGGATGCCATTGCCTGAACAGGCACCGGCGGCCAGCCCCAGCGCGGAGTAGACGGTGATGTCGTGACACTGATCGCTGTCGGTGGGTTTTTCCAGCGCGCCGCCCCTGCCGTGAGTGCCGCCGCTGTTCAAGGCGTTGAGGACGCCGGTCCGTGGATCCATAAACACGCGCGGGCTGGAGACCACCCTGGCATTTTGCGGCGCCGTTAGCGGGACTTTGATGACTTCAATGCGAAACAGCGACGTGTTCGGGTCCTTGTCCGGCGCTTCGCCTGAGCAGCCGGGCAGCTCTTCGCTCTGACGCACGAACGAGGTGCCGGAGACATAGATGTAGACGTTCTGCTTGTCCTTCGGGTCCACGACCAGCGTATGCGTGTGCGAGCCGCGACAGGTTTGCACAGCGGCGACCTGCCGGGGCCGCTGAATGTCGGAAATATCGAAAATTCTGACGCCGCGGAATCGCTCCTTGTCTGGCGCGGGCAAAATCGGCTTGTGTTCTTCGCCTGCTTTCGGCGGCGGCGGCGGCGGAAAGCCCTGCACACCGCAATCGAGGCGGCCATTGGGCATCTCGACCGACATAAACATCAGGTTCTTGTAAACCGACACGTCTCCCTGTCCGCCCGGACAGACGATTGACGTGACCAGCCGGGCTTTGGCGGGGCTGGAGATGTCATAGATATTGACGCCGTAAAAATTGCCCTGAAACAGATGGTTGCGCTGAAAGGCCAGATCGGAGTTGGCAAACGCCAGTTGCGCCATCACCAGTTGCACCGGCTTGGGCATCTGCGCGGGATTGGGAATGCCGAGTACGCCCAGGGTCTTTTGCACTTTGGGATCGCCAGGATCAGCGGCGTCGAGTTGAAACGGGCCGGGTTTTTTGAGCAGCATCAGGTGCCTGAGTCCCTTCGCCGCTTCGCCGGCGTCGTACAGGCCTGGTTTCAGCTTGAAGCGCGGGTCGCTGATGTCTGAGCCGGTCATCCCGGCGGGCAGCGGCGGGGCCGGTTCCGGCGCCAGCGCATCTTCTTCGGCTTTTTTCTGATCGGGCTGCTGATCGGGTTTGGCGGCCTTCGCCGGTTCCTGAGGCGGCGGCGTTTGCGCCTGCACCCGGGCGGCAAAACACAGCTCCAGGAGCAGGCAGCCGACGAGTAAACGAAAAGCTGTGGTCAGTCTCTGATTCATCGGTTCTCCTTTGAAGGTATGCGCTCCAGCATGCTTTGCATGATGCGGATTTCGGCGCGCTGGCCGCTGTCTACGTCGGTGGCGAAGCTGAATAGTTCAGCGTCCTGTCATCTGTCATCTGTCATCTGCCATCTCGCTTTCAACTTCCGAATTC
>CAYWDW010000166.1:0-9132 GCA_964457105.1 uncultured Heliobacteriaceae bacterium | reverse complement strand
AAGCTCATGCTGTATACAAGTGAGCAACAAAGGGCCATCAGGATGAGCCGCCCAAAGACCGGGAAAACAGCTTGATAAGACTTCACGGGAATCTCCTGCTCGCTAGACCTTCAGTGTCTGCAAAAAAGCAGCGCCATCTTTGGTCATTTCCATGTTCTGCTCGATGAAGTAATTTTTGACTCCGCCAGTCTTCGCGGCAGTGAAGACGCGCTTCCAGTCAATGCTGCCTTTGCCGACCGCCGTGGTGGCTTTGGTTTCGGCGTTCCAGTCCTGCAAGTGCATCGAGAAGAAACGTCCGGGATATTTCATGAAATACTCCGCCGCGTCAAAGCCGTTGCGGATCGTGGACATCTGAAACTGGAACTTGACCAGTTTCGGATCGAGCAGTTCCAGCAGGATGTCATAGGTTCGCTTGCCGTCAACCGACGAGACTTCAAAGCCTTCGTTGTGCAGTCCCTGCTGAATACCGGCTTTGGCTGCAACGGCGGCAATCTTGTTATATTCGTCCGCCGCGCGCTTCACAACATCCATCGTCGGATGATTGCCCGCGCCGAGGGTCGCCGTAATCATCTGTTTGATGCCAACATCTTTGGCCCAGGCAATGCTTGCAGCTTGCGTCTCGCGGAGTTCCTTCATGCCGAAATGCGCGCTCTCGCACCTGAGGCCGTGATCGGCCAGCAGGCGTTTGACCTCAGCGCCTTTGGACAACCCGGCAAACTCGGGGTAGCCGAACGGCGAACATAACTCAATGGTCTGAATGCCGAGTCCGGCAAACACCTTCAGCAGGCCGGGAAAATCATGTTTGAGCAACGCGCGATGCGGCCAGGTCTGACTGCCGATAGGCAGGCCCAGCGGACTGGCTTCAACTTTAGCTGTTGTTGCGAGCAGGCCGCCAGCCACTGCGGCATTCATCGTCGCTCGTTTGCAAAATTCTCGTCTTGAAATTTCGGTCATATATTGCTCCTTGTTCAGTCGTATTGACGGGTTACAAACTTGCTGAGAAAGCTTCCTTAATGAATGATTGGGATCAAATCTCACGGATCGGTGACAGGCGATCCGGGCGCTCGGCAACACCGTGGCCCGCTTCCGCGACCGGGAGATACTGACCGGCCTGGTCGTCGAAGGCCATCACATTCCCGCTCTCGATCTCGTAGACCCAGGCGTGAAGTCGCAGGGTTCCGCGCGACATCGCCGCCAGGACCGAGGGATGCGTCCTCAGATTTTCGATCTGCACAAGCACGTTTTCCTCGATGCAGACCTGCAGCCTGTCCTCCTTCGGCAGGTCTTCATAGTGCGTGGCCATCATCCGTCTCGTGGCCTCGGCGTATGTCAGCCAGCCTTTCGTTGCTGGCAAGCGATCCAGCGAGGACGGGTCCAGCACCGCTTTCATGGCGCCGCAACAGGTGTGGCCGCAGACGATGATATCCTTGATCGCCAGGACTTCGATGGCATATTCAATCGTGGCGGCTTCCGCGCCGTGAATCTGACCATAGGGCGGGATGAGGTTGCCGGCGTTGCGAAGAATGAAGAGGTCGCCCGGAATGGCCTGAGTCAGGAGCGTCGGACTGACGCGGCTGTCGGAGCAGGTCACAAACAGCGCGTCCGGATTTTGCCCCCTGGCAAGACGCTCGAACAGTTCCTTCTTCCCTCCAAAGACGCCGGACTGAAAACGATGGATGCCGTCAATGAGTTTTCTCATTGCTCCTCCTTATCGGCTGAGTAACTGACGTCACACAGCAGTGCAGGCGCTGAACACCTGTTGGGACGATCTTCGCCCTGTAAGGACAATCTGAATCAGGCTGCACCACGGACAGAAACAACGGGGCTTTTGGGTTGACGCACGCCCACAATCAAGAGCCACAGGCAGATGCCGATCTCTCCGAAGGAGGCTGGTTTGGTTACATAGTTCGAGATGCTGGTTTCCGCATAGCCGCGAAAAAGCGCGCTGCCGAAGAAGTCAAGCACGTAACCGCAGCCACCCATCATCAACAGGATGCCCAGAACTCTGGGAAGAACGCCGGACTTGAATACCAGATACCCGAACGGCAGCAGCCAAAGCCCCCAGAAGATTTGGAGGACGAGCAATCCGTTGCTGTAGGCGTCGAGCAACAGCCTGACGCGCGCCTGCAACTGCTCAGTCGTGAAGGCGCGAAGGTAATCGTCCCGGCTCAGGAGCGACAGAATTTCGAGCTTGTTCAGTTCGTTGCCGAAAGAGACCGGGACGCTGACGACAGCGAATGCCACCATAAGTATTGCGGCGACTTTTCCGACCGGATGGAGCAGCTTGTAGAGAGCAAGAGGCAGCAACAGAAAGGCGGTGTAACAGATCAAGCCTGCCACAATTCCGAATCGGAACAGCGGTTCGAATGTCGTGATATTGTCCACTGTTGCCGACACATCGCCCCGCACGACGATCCGGGATGGAACGTAGGCGAGATTGATGATGCCGGTCACTACGACAATCAGGTATAGCAAACCTGCTGTCCGCGCGGTCTTCTTGTTCATGCTTCCTTGTTCGATCACGGACATGCAATTGTTCCTCTGAGCAACGGGAAAGATGGTTACGGCCTGACAACTTGTTAGCCGCAGCCTGATTATTTGCGTTTTACTTGCTGGAGCAACTGCTCCAGTTCGACAGCAAATGATTCTGCCTCCTGGAAGCTGCGTAATTGACGGACAATTTTTCCGTCCGGTAAGACAAACCGAATGTCTGGCAGCCCTTCAACCCCCAGCCGTAGCGCGATGTCAGGATATTTGTCGGTGTCAATCCTGAGAAAAACTGTCTGCTCCAGGAGAACTTTTACTTTCGGGGCTGGAAAAGTAAGTCGTTCCAGTTTACGGCACGGCGCACACCATTCGGCGTTTAAGTCGAGAACGATGGGCTTGTTTTCGGCTTTTGCTTTTGCCAGCGCCTCATCTATCAACGGGAAGCCGCGTGGTAAAGTCATTAGCATTGTCGCCGCCGATTTGTTTTTGCCGGAAACGACTCGTGCCGTATACCCAGAATTCTTAACTGTCGCCAGCAACAATTTCGTATCGGCTTTCGCCGGATCATAAGTCACGAGAAACTCGTCTCGATCAAGCAGCATTTCGATCTTTGTGACAGCGGCAAGCCCTTCCAGAGCTTGTTTGACCGTTTCCGGTCAGGCCATTCAGACGGCCCCGCTTTTACTTTTCATGAAGCCATCAATATGCAGTCGTGCTGTTTTCATTGTTGGTTTCCCGGTGGTTGCTGGGTTGTTTTTCTGTGCATAAGCGATTCCGCCAAGCGTCAGAAGCAGGAGGAGAGAGGATATTGTTTTTGTCAGCATAAGGAATTTCATTTCGTTATTTTACTCGCGAGCGCCTGACAATACGTCAGCCCTCGCGCCGCGCAAACGCATAAGCAAGCACGCCAACGATGAGACAAGCGCCGGCAACTATGTCAGCAGTGAACACACGACCGACCTGCGCGTTGTGACCGCCAACTGACCAGGCCAGATAAAGAAACGACAGCACGCTCGCGCCGCCAGCGACGAAGGCCATCGGTTGAAGCGATGGCCGGAATGCCGCGAACGCGAGAAACACGCCCAACAGACCGAACAGCACGGCGCGATGGCGCATCAGGATCACGAGGTTCGGGTCGTCGAACCGGATGCCGTACAACGCTGTCAGGCGTGGAGCGCCCAGGACACCGGCGAGTGGGAGCAGGTGGATCACCGCAACCACCAGGAGCATTGCAGAAACAAGGTAGCGCAACATTGGTTCCTCTCGAAGGCTAACAAACGTTAGGCGGCAACCCGCCACTGATGCGAGTCAAAAGCGCTCCGAATCTTCTGAAAGCGACCAGATTGGCCCGGCTAAACCGTGTCGCTTGAACATCTCAGCGGCCTCTCGCACTGACCATTTATTCCAATCAGAATCTGCATGGCGGCCGTACCATTCAGTAGCGAATTTCCAGACCTGTTCAATAGGGCGAACATCGCCCTTTGGAATGCCCCTTGCAACGCACCAATCGTCCACCTGCGATTCATTGCGAAACATCAGCATGATGGAGCACGTGTACATCACATTGTCCCATGCGTTTTTCATGGGGATCGGGAAGTGAACAACAAAGTCGGTGTCAATGAGCTTGCCGTTCTCAATCCTGATGGTTGCGTAGTCGTCGATCGCGCCGATTCGTGTCTCAATGGCGGCTGTGCCGCCAGCCAAGTGAGCCAAACCCAAGGAACACCACGCGCAGTTGCCCCACCACGCGCAAGATTCTGATCGAACTACGCAGGTGGTCGGTGCTGCGGAGAATGGATGGGCAACCCAAATCTCATCCGAGTCTGGGCGGAGTACAACGCCGTGGTACTCCGCCAATGCTCTTAGCCCTTTACGCGCGTCAGTTTCATTGCAGTGGAAGTGTGAAGCGATTTCTCTGATCGTTGGTGGTCGTTGGTTTTTGAGGAAGAACGAGATTATCGCTTCGTGCAGAGTGGAGTTGTTCATGATGGTAAATGATCGTGATGTAAGAAACGCATGGTGCGATCCGAAGTGCTGTGCTTGCTGTTGCCGCCTGCTATGAAAATAAGTCGTAGTCTGTTGATCCCATTGGCGGGCTTATTTTCATCCTGCGGGGTGAAGCTTCGCTTCATGGGAAGCTAACATCAGTTAAGCAGCTTTGGTCTTTATTTCCGCATCGTGGCCGGATCGAAGACATGTCCGCCTTTGACGACGCGCCATATTTTCAGCGTGTTCCTGACCGATTGCAGTGGATCGGCGTCGAGCAACAGCACGTCGCCAATCCTGCCCGGTTCGAGCGTTCCCAGATCGGCGGATGCGCCGACGGATTCCGCCGCTGAAATCGTTCCCATCCGCAGCACGTCAATCGCCGGAATGCCTCCCCAGCCGAAAAACTGCAACGACCAGTGAACCGACGGCCCGTGAAAGACGCTGGTCATCAGCGCGTCGGTTCCGTCCAGCAATTTGATTCCGGCTTCGTGTTTTTTGCGAATCGGAGCGAGCGTGTTTTCGATCCAGGCTTTGCGCTGCGCGTCAGTCACCGGGCGTCCCGGTCTGGCGGCTTTGATTGCATCTTCGGGAATAAACTTGTGGAACTTCGCGTCCAGCATTTCCGGGTCGGCCAGCATGGTCGGCGTGCCCTGCCCGAAAATGGTGATCGTCGGATCGAGGATCGTGCCCGAAGCCGCCAGCAGTTTGACCATATCGTCATTCGTATTCGCCGCGTTGTGTTCCAGCGAAGTGATGCCGAAGTTGATGCTGCGAACGCTTTCTTCAAGCGACAAACCGTGCCCGACCGTTGGCATTCCCAGCCGATTGGCTTCAGCGGCGACTTCGCTTTTCAGATACCAGGGCAGGGAAGCGTAGACCTTGATGAACGTCGCGCCGTGATCTTTCGCTCGTTTGACGTATTCACGCGCTTCTTCTGTGGTGTTGATTTCGAGAAAGGCGTCGCCCCAGAGCGGTATCAAGCCCTCGAAGATGTCGCCAGCGGCGAAGTAGCGCGGCACGGGAAGCCCCGTCGCTTCGCCGCGATCACGCAGCGCGTTGATGATGTCCAGACGGCTGCCAACGTCGCGCACCGAAGTGATGCCGTAGGCGATCAAACTGTCTTCGGTGATCTGCTGATTCGACCACGCGGTGTGCGTGTGCGAATCGGTCAGGCCGGGAATCGCGTAACGTCCGCCGCCGTCAATGCGCGTCGCGTTGGCCGGAATCGCGCGACCGTTCTCAGAACCGATCCAGCGAATGCGGCCCTGTTCGATGAGCATCGAAGTCTCTTCGCTGAATTTGCCTGCGCGAAGATCAAGCACGCGCACGCGGCTGATGAGCAGCGCGGGCGGCGTCGCGCGCGGCAGCGTCAACCGCAGCGGAATCTCAGTGGCTCGTCCGCCCTGAATCGGTTGCCGCCAGACGTGCGCGCCTTCGGAATAAACGATGGCTGAAGAATCAGCCGTGAACGCGAACGAACGCCCGCCATCGGCGCTGAAGCGGCGAAACGCCTGATCCTTCAAAACGCCCGTGCCCATCGGCGCAATCAGGATTTCGCTGTTGCGTCGAAACGCCAGCCACTTGCCGTCGGGCGAAACCAGCGCGTCGTGCGCGTGGCGCGCCAGATCGGTCAGGGCTTCCGGCTTCGCGCCTTCATTCAACGCCAGCCGGTAAACATTCGCCATCACGCCCGCGCGCGCGGTGTAATACAGCGTGCCGCCATCGGCGGATAAATGCGGACGCCCGGTCCAATCGCCGCGCGTTTGCGCCAAATCTGTCGGCGCGCCGCCCTGCGCGTCCACGCGTAGAAAGTGATAAGGCTCGAACAGTCCGTCAGTGCGCTGAAACACAACGCTCCTGCCGTCGCCGCTCCAGCTCGGAAAGAGCGCCCACGAAGCGCCGGGCACGCTCGCAATCGTCCGCGTTTGTCGCGTAGCGAAATCGAAGACGCGCACTTCGCGTTTGCCATGTTTGTCCGACACGAACGCGAGTTGTTTGCCATCGGGCGAAAACGCCGGTTCCACCTGCCAGGCATCTTCTTCAATCAGCTTTTTAGCCTGCCCTCCGCTGAGCGGTTGTTCCCACAAAATTCCGGCAGCCATAAACACCAACGTGCGGCCATCGGGTGAAATTCTCGGCGTCAGCACGGCGCTGATGGCGACCGTCGGACTCGACGAAGGCATCCATTTCTTGACTGCGCGCGCGGCGGTTTCCATTTTTACGCGAGCGTTCCAGGCAAGCTGTTCACGCGCTCCGCCGGGCAGGTTGACGCGCCAGAGCTTCGCATCGGAAGCGGCGTAAAGCGTCTGACCGTCGCTGGCAATGTCCATGCGCACGCCCGCGCCCGCGAACGGGCCGATGACTTTCGCTTCTTTTTCTCCGAAAGCGTAATGCCGCAGATTGCCGCCGCTGACGTAATAAAAACCGTCGCGTTTGGCGTTCAGGGCGATTGCGCCAATCGCTCCCGGAATTGCGCCGAAGCGTGACACCGCGCCGTCACCAGAGCTGTTTGGCGCGATGACATCAATCGTGGTTTCGCCTGGCGTCTGAGGCGCGCCGCCCGGACGCGGCATCTGAGGCGGTGGCGAGGTCAGCCACGCCAGCCTGCCGTCGGATAAATAAAAAATCGCGCCGAATGATCGCGCCGCGGTGAGTCGCTTCGCCTCGCCGCCCGTCGCCGCAATCGTCGAGAGCCTGCCCATCACCGGCCCGCCGCCGCCAAAGCCAGGCACTCGACCGAAGGGATATTCTTCGCGCCTGAGATAAGAAACGTAAGCGATGGTTTTGCCGTCGAGACTCCACACGGGCGCGCCAGTCTGGTAATCGCGCGTCACCTGAGAAATTTTGCCGCTCGCAATTTCCATGACGAAGATATTGCCGTCGCTGCCATCGCGGTTCGAGACAAATGCCAGCCGCGTCCCATCGGGCGAAAAGCTCGGCTCGCTGTCGTAATACGGGCCGAACGTCAACTGCGTCGCGGCCCCGCCATTCGCCGGCAGCCGAAACAAATGCCCGACCAGATTGAAGACGAACGAACGGCCATCCGCCGCCGCGCTCAAGGCGGGCTGCGTGGCTTCGGTCGTTTCAAACTCAAATGTGCGCGTCGCCTGCCTGGCCGACTGGCCATATGCCGACAACACGGAACAAGCAACCAGTACAACCGCGAATAACCGGAGCGCTGCTTTCTCGATCATCGTGTCTCCTCGTTCAAGTCAGTGGAACAGAGTTCCCGGATTGTTTCTATTAGCCGGCTTCTGGCAAGTTTCAGGTGAAGCCAAAAGTCTCTGACAGTTTTCTCTTAAAAGGAAAATGTGGGACAGGAAAATAAGTCACGGAAACAAAAGAAATTTTCCTTTCCTCCATTTTCCTTTTAAGAGAAAACTGTCAGGTGGCGGATGAAACTTGCCCGACTTCTCAAGGCAGTCCAAAGGCCATGACGTTAGCCCCCGCAGCTACAGCCACGTATTGCCTGCCTGCCGCCGCGTAAGTCATCGGCGAAGCCTTCCACAATTCATTCGTCTGGAAATACCACAGCAGCCTGCCTGATTTCGCATCCACCGCCGCGAATGCGCCGCTGTCTTCGCCAAAAAAGACCAGCCCGCCAGCGGTGGAAAGCACGCCGCCCCAGGAAATGGCCTGCCCGATTTGCGGATATTCCCAAACGATCCTGCCGGTTTGCAGGTCTATCGCGCGCAGATATTTCCTGCCAGCTTCGCCGGGGATGTCCCGCGTGCCGCCGCCATAAAATGATTTGCCCCGTTCCCAGGGCGCGGAAGATTTGCTGTAGAGCAAACATTTTTCGAGCGCCATCACATAAAACAAGCGCGTTTGCGGGTTGTAAGCGGTGGACATCCAGTTCGTCGCGCCTTCCACCGCCGGGCAAACCTTCGTGCCGGTCGCGGTCGGGATGCGACTGCTCAGCACCTGCGGCCTGCCATCCGCGCCGATGCCGCTGGCCCAGGTCAACTGTTCGACGAAGGGTTTCGCCAGCAGCAACTCGCCCGTGATGCGATCCAGCACATAGAAAAAACCGTTGCGATTGGCCTGCGCCAGCAGTTGGCGTGGACGCCCCTCGAACTCGGCGTCAATCAGCATCGGCGTTTGCTGCGCGTCCCAATCGTGCAGGTCATGCGGCGTGTACTGATAAAACCAGCGCAGCTTTCCGGTCTCCGGTTCCAGCGCCAGCACGGAATCGGAGTAAAGATTGTCGCCTTTGCGTTCGTCGCCGTTGTAATCCGGGCAGGGATTGCCCGTCGTCCAGTAAAGCAGATTATTGCGCGCATCGTAAGTGCCGGTCAGCCAGGTGGCCGCGCAACCATGCGTCAACGCATTGCCGACCCAGGTTTCTGACAGCGGTTCGCCCGGCAGCGGAATCGTCCAGAACCGCCAGACGCGCTCGCCGGTCGAAGCTTTGTAGGCAGCCAGAAAACCGCGCACGCCTTCATCGCCGCCGGAAATGCCGGAGACCACCAAATCATTGACCACCAGCGGCGCAGAAGTCGCGCCGTAATGCTCGCGGTAGTCGGCCATTTCCACGTCCCAAAGCAACGCGCCCGTCAGCGGTCGAAATTCATCTGCATCACGGCACCGAACAACCTGACACGCCCGACGGCCTCAGGCAGGCGCTCAGCGAATTCCGCGACCGGCTGGCCGCCG
>CAYWDW010000165.1:0-9136 GCA_964457105.1 uncultured Heliobacteriaceae bacterium | reverse complement strand
CAGATGACAGATGACAGATGACAGATGACAGATGACAGATGACAGATGACAGATGACAGATGACAGATGACAGATGACAGATGACAGATGACAGATGACAGATGACAGCGAGACTGCGGCCTCTTTTCCTTCCGACTACCGAATTCCGAATTCCGAATTCCGAATTCCTCCGATTGCACTTACGTGAAACTCGCTATAACGCCTTGCAGCAGAGCCTCGCCGGTCCCGCGACCTTTGAGACAGTCTTCATTGAGCTGACTCGTGTTTGCCGATGCCGCCTCTTACTGCGGCGTCAGCGGCCAGAAGCGCGGGATCAGCCAGAGCGCCAGCGCAGCCAGCAGAATATCCAGCACAATGCCCATTTTGACGAAGTCCTTGAAGCGATAACCGCCGGGACCGTAAATCATCAGGCTGGTCTGATAGCCCATTGGCATGGCGAAAGCGGCTGAAGCCCCAAAACAGACGGCGGCGATCAGCGACATCGGATTGATCCCCATCTGTAAGGCGCTGGACACGGCGACCGGACAGAGCAGCGCGGCGGTCCCGCTGTTCGACATAAACTCGGAGATCACCACCGCGACGAGAAAGAAACAGGCCAGGATGATATAGGGGCCGGCCACCCCGGTCATCGTTGACAGGCCATGGGCAAAGAGCCTGGTGACGCCGGTCTTTTCCAGCGCCACACCCAGCGCGAGCGTGCCCGCCAGCACGAAGACCAGGCTGAGATCAATCGCCTGATAGGCTTCACGCGGGCGCAGACATTTCGTCAGCATCAACACCGCGCAGCCAGCCGCCGCCGCAGTGACAATGGGCAGCCAGCCCAGCGCGGCAACGGTAATCACGGCCAGCATGGTCAGCGCCGTGATGGGCAACGCGCCCGGACGCTGGTCAGGATGTGCGGGCGTGCCGATCATCAGAAAGCCCTGCGTCCCGGCCAGCGCCTTAAGCGATTCACTGGTGCCTTCGACCACCAGCACATCGCCGGACTGCAGCGGTGTGGTCGAAGGGCGCTCACGCAGATCGCCACGCCGCATAAGCGCCAGCACGACCGTGCCGTAACGCTGGGCGAAATTCGCATCCTTGAGCGTTTTCCCGATCAGGCCCGAAGTTACCAGGACGACCACTTCAGCCAGCGGCAGCCTTTCCGCCTCCGGCAGCTTCGTTTTCGTCTCCGACGATTTCTTTCCGTCAGCCTTTATTTCCGCGCGCGAGGATTCGGGCGCGCCATCCGAGTCGGCAGCGGTCAGCAGATCGTCCGACGCGGCAGGTGAGGCTTCGTCCTGCCCTGTCGGGCGATGAAGCTCCAGCCCTTCCTGCGCAGCCAGATGCAGCACCTTATCGAGCGGCCCGCGCACTCGCAGCGAGTCGCCGGGCATATAATACGGGTGCGGATCAGCCAGACTTAAGACTCTTCCGTCGCGGATCAGACCCACCAGTTCGACCTCGAAATCGCGCTGAAGCTGCTCCCCGTTCACCTTACTGATGAGCCAGGGAGAACCGGGCATCACCACCAGTTCCGAGACGTAGGGACCGGTCCGGTCCAGCATCAATTCTTCACCTTGAGAATGGCGCGGCAGAAAGTGGCGACCGACAAACAGAATGTAGGTAAATCCGGCCAGCAGCATCGGCAGCCCGATCTTGCCCAGTTCGAACATCCCAAAGCCCGGCAAACCCTGGCTGCGCGCGTATTCGTGCGCCACCAGATTGGTCGAAGTGCCGATCAGCGTACACAGACCGCCGAGCGTCGCGGCATACGACATCGGCATCAACACGCGCCCCGGACTCACGCCCGTGCGACGACAGACTTCGAGCACGACGGGAATAAAGATCGCCACCGCCGCCGTGTTGTTGATGAAAGCCGAGAGCGCGCCGATCAACGTCATAATGGCGAACGTCACCAGCAATTCCGATTTGGCGAGCGGAGCCAGCACGCGACGCGCGACCACCGTCAGCACGCCCGTGCGTTCAATGGCGGCTGAAAGCACCAGCACCGCAGCGACCGAAATCGTCGCCGGATGACTGAAGCCGGAGAAGGCTTCCGACGGCGTCAATACGCCCGCCAGCAGCAGCGCAATGATGGCCAGCAGCGCCGTCACATCCGGCGACACTTTCTCGCTGACGAAGCCATACACAGCGCCGCCCAGAATCAGCACCGTCAGCGCCGCCTTCAATGCTCCCAGAGTAAGGAAGGTCTCAAGCATAGTTGTCGTTATTGTACATCACACGCGAAGCCCTCCGTTGCGAGTGCGCGCCTGATGACGAAACAGCTCGGCTCACTCCGCTCATCAGGCTCCTGAGCAAACAGACAAACGCGGCCAGGCGGTTGGATCAATATGCAATGGCGTGCAGGCAAAACTCAGGGTTGTGGCTTTGGCGAGTTGAAAGGCGCTGAGGGGATACTGGCCAGGTGGAAAGATCAGCCCCCGGCGTTGGGGATCGTAAGTCGGCGGGCACCGCTTACAAATGTGCCGCCGGATTCCCCGGAGCAGGAGCAGTGGCAGGCCGCAGATCGCGCTCAGCCACTACGCCGCCCTGGCCGCCTGCGACTTACCGGCGACAGGCCGACTGCTGGTTTTGCGCGCCACGATCAGGCACAGGACGGCAAAGACAGCCAGCAACACAAAGCCCCACGTAAAGGCCCCGGTCGCGTGCCTGACCGCGCCCAGCACGAGCGGCGGAAAGAAACCGCCCAGCCCGCCTGCCGCGCCGACCAGTCCCGTCACGGCGCCGACCGATTGCGGAAAGTATTCCGGCACGAGTTTGAATACCGCGCCGTTGCCCAGCCCGATCACTGACGCCATGCCCAGCGCGCCAATCGTGAAGGTAATGAGGCTGGGGCAGGCCATGAAAATCGCCATCGCGGCGGTCACTGGAAAGACCCACAGCAGAATCCTGTTCCCGCCCACGCGGTCAGCCAGCATCCCGCCAACCGGTCGCATCAGCGTCGCCAGCACCACAAAACCCGCCGTTCTGAATCCGGCATCGTGCGGCGTCAGGCTGAACAACTCGGTCAGAAAAATCGGCAGGTAAATCGCCATCGCCACAAAGCCGCCGAAAGTCAGAAAGTAATAGAGACTCAGCACCCAGCTTTTGCCATCGCGCAGCGGCTTCATCAGATCGCCCAGTGATTTTGCGGGCGCGCGGCGCGGCGCATTCTCAGCCTTCAGCAGAAACAACGCCAGCCACCCCAGCAGCAGACAGCCGAACGTCCAGAAGCCCCATTTGAAGCCCAGCGCCGCCGCCAGCACCGGCGAACCAAACGCCGCGAGCGACTGCCCGATGTTGCCAGCCCCATAAACACCGAGCGCGAAGCCCTGCCGGTCGGGCGGATACCAGCCGCTCACGAACCCCACGCCGACGGAAAAGCTCGCCAGCGCGATGCCGATGAAAAAGCCGCACAGCACCAGTTGCCAGTAGCTGCCGACAAAGCCCATCAGAAACGCCGGAATGATCGAGCAGGCCATGACCAGCGAAAAGATCAGCCGCCCGCCGAAACGATCAGCCAGCATCCCCAGCGGAATGCGCCCCAGGCTGCCGAGCAGCACCGGAATCGCCAGCGCCACGCTCATCTGCAGCGGATCAAGACTGAGGTTCTTTCTCAGCATCGGCATCATCGCTGACACTGAACCGAAGACGGCAAAGCAGATCGCAAACGCCCCGGTCGCCAGCACCAGTTGTTGCGTGTTGCCGGTGACAGCACTGTTCGTTGACTGAGCCATATTCAACTCCGATCCATTGCGTAAAGATACCTGAGCAGCCCGGCGTTGAGGCCCAGGCAGACCAGGCTGAAGAGCGCCGCCGGCCAGACCACCGCGTAATCACCGCCGAGGTAAGCATTCATCGTCGCCACGAGCAGCCACAATTGCAGAATGACGATCACCAGCACAATGCACAGAATGCCGTAAACAATCGTCGTCTTTTGTTCTCGCGTAAAAACTCTTTTCATCGTCAATCCTCTGTCGCTCGTCTCTTCGGAGACAGCGCGCAGCCGCCCTGTCCCGTCCAGGATGGTTCTGTTTCCAGTTGTTCGCCCATCCGGTCCAACTCATCTTCGGGCACAGACGCTTCCAGTTTTGGGAACAGCGCGTTCTCTTCAAAGCGAATGTGCAGGCGCAGCGCCTCTCCGAGCGAATCGAGCAGGGCGGCTTCAATCTCTGTTCGCCGCGCCAGTTTGTCGCTCAATACAGTCACCAGCCGCGTGATTTCATCGTGCTGGCGCAATGTCTCGCTGAGTTCATCGCTTTCCGGCGACGCGTGCCTGGCCAGCAGCGGCAGGACGATCCGCTCTTCCCGCAAAAAGTGCTCCTGCAACTCGCCCGCCCAGTAGTCGGCGAAACGCGCAGCGGTCTGCGCCAGGCTGCCCGGATCATTTGCCGCCGCCGCCGCGCTCAGGTTTCTGGCCTGCACCAGCGCGTGATGATGATCGCGCGAAAGCGGCTGAAGACTGCGATGACGTTTCATGTTTCAGACCGTGCTGAGTTCGACGCCCGCAGCATAAATCTCGTCGTTGACAATTTCGAGTTTGATCCGTGCCAGCGGGCGACGCGGCGGGCCGGCCAGCGGACTGCCGGTTTCCAGATCGAACGAGCCGTTATGACAGGGACAGAAGAATCTTTTCTTTTCCGGCTCCGGCACGACGGCGCACGACAAGTGCGTGCAGCGTTGATCGAAGGCGACAAAACTCTGCTCACCCGTCCGGACCAGCAGGCAGGTGTCGTGCTCCGCCGGATAATTGAACGCCAGCGACTGACCAACAGCCAGTTGATGGACGGTCGCAATCTGCCGCAGCGGCAACTGCCCGCGCCGCTCGCGCAGGAAGTTCTGCACAACAATCCAGAACTGCCCGAAGACGAACGCGAAGCTCGTCAGCACCATGAACTTTGTGAAATCGCGCCGCGCCACGTAATGATCCTGTGGCCAGTCAATCGGAAAATCCCGCCGCCATTTGGGCTGTTCAGCCAGTGGTCGCCCGTCCGGTGGAATCGTAATCTGTTCACGTTCAGTCATCGCGGTTCTCCCTCGTACAAGCCATCCATCAGAATGTTGAAGGTGATCTCTTTGCCTATCGCTTCTTCGTTCATCGCCGCCGTCACGTCCACGTATTCGGCGCTGGCCACTTTCGGCGTCATCAGATTGACCTTCGTCGTAATCGTCTGCCCGCCGAACTGGAATTTTTTGACGGCTTGCGAGCGCGGGCGCAACTGTTCGATCTCTTCGCGCGTGCCGTAAAACAGCGCGCCGCTCGGACAAACCGCCGCGCACATCGGCTTCAACCCCGCCGACGAGCGGTCGTAGCACATATCGCATTTCATCATCAGCTTGAACCCGGTCTCCATCTTCGGCACGCCGAACGGGCAGGCGATGACGCAGTTGTTGCACGCAATGCAGCGCGGCTTGCGCGCCGATTGCACCACGCCGTCGCCCGTGCGCTTGATTGCGTCCGCCGGACAGACTTCGGCGCACGTCGGCGAATCGCAATGCATGCAGATGACCGGCACGGTCTGCACCGAATGCGCGCGGTCAATGTATTCAAGATGAATCATCGGATAACCCTTGTGCGTGTCGCACTCGGTGCAAGCCTGCACGCACGCCTTGCAGCCGATGCAGCGATTCGGGTCAACGAAAAATTCCAGGTGTGAAGGAACCGCCATTTATTCTCCTCTGGGTACGCATCGCTTCCGGCGTGCCGGATGTCATCAGTTAGCCTTCAATCGCAACCGGGCGCGCTGGAAGCGGCGCGTACCCAGGATCGCCATCAGCCTTGCGCACTCTGACGGCGCAGACCTTGTATTCGGGAATCTTCGAGATCGGATCCTGCGCGGAGATTGTCAACTGGTTCGCGCTCTTCCGGCCCGCCCAGTGGTACGGGATGAAGATCGTGTCGGGGCGAATCGTCGTCACCACCTGCGCCCGCAATGTGATCACGCCTCGCCTGGATTCCGCCGTCGCCCAATCGCCGTCTTTGATCCCCAGCTTCTCGGCCAGTCGCGGATGCAACTCGATGCGCGGTTCGGGATACTGCTCAACCAGCGGCCCGATGCGCCGCGTCTGCGTGCCCGACAGAAACTGACTGACGACGCGGCCTGTGGTCAGCATGATCGGATACTCTTCGTCCACGTCTTCCGCCGGCGGCGTGTACGGCGCGACATTGAACCGCGCTTTGCCGTCGGGAAAATAGTACGGCCCGGCACCATTCGCTATCGGATTCCACGAACCCGGCTCGAACAATCGCCGCGTGCCGTGATGATCTTCGTCGTAACACGGCCAGAAGACGCCGCCCTGCCGCTCGATCTTTTCGTAGGTGATGCCGGAATAATCGGCGATGCCGCCTTTCGACGCGGTGCGCAATTCGTCGAGGATTTCGCGCGGCTCGTTGAACGTAAAACCGCGTTCGCGTCCCATCGCTTTTGCGATGTCCTGAATGATGCGCCAGTCCTGCCGCGCTTCTCCGGGCGGATCAATGGCCTTGTTGATCTTGATCACGCGGCCTTCGATCTGCGTGACGATGCCTTCGTCTTCTTCCTGCAGCGAGCCGGGCAGCACGATGTCGGCGTGATAGGCCGATTCGTTGAGGAAGAAATCTATCGCGACGTAAAACTCCAGCTTGTCGAGCATCCGCGCGACGAAGTTGTTGTCGGGCAATGAAACCTTCGGGTTGAAGCAGATCGAGAGCAGGCCTTTGATCTCGCCGCGATCAATCTTGCGAAAGATTTCGTAAGCGTCAACGCCCGCCTGCGGCATCTCCTTTTCGTCAATGCCCCAGATTTTGGCAATGTGCGCGCGGTGTTCGGGGTTCGAGATGTCGCGCATGCCAGGCAATTGATCGCACTTCTGCCCGTGTTCGCGCCCGCCCTGGCCGTTGCCCTGACCGGTGATCGTGCCGTAACCGCAGTTTTCGCGCCCGATGCGCCCCGACGCGAGCACGATGTTGATCGCGCCGAGTACGTTCTGCACGCCGTGCGAATGATGCTCAATGCCGCGCGCGTGCATCAGGAAAGACGTTTTCGCCTTGCCCCACATTTCGGCGGCCTGATTGATCGCGCGCTCGGTGATGCCGGTGACTTCGGCTGTGCGCCTCGGCGTCCAGTCTTTGACATGTTCGGCGACGGCGTCGAACCCGACCGTCCAGTTGTTGATGAAATCGTGATCGAGCCAGTCGTTCTCAATCATCAAATGCAGGATGCCGTTGAAGAGCGCGATGTCGCGTCCGGGCTTGATCGGCAGAAACAGATCGCAGGTGCGCGCAATCGGCGTGATGCGCGGATCAACGACGATGATCTTTGCGCCGTTCTCGCGCGCCTGCCAGACGTAATTAGTCGTGATCGGTGCGCATTCGGCGACATTCGACCCGCTGATCCAGACGACTTCGGCACCGAGGATGTCCGACCACGGATTGGCTGCGCGATCAACGCCGAAAGCTTTCTTGTTGCCCGCGCCTGCGCTGACCATGCACAGCCGTCCGTTGTAATCAATGAACGGCGTCTTCAATGCGACGCGCGCGAACTTGCCCATCAAATAAGCCTTCTCGGTCGTCAGGCTCGCGCCGCTCAGCACGCCAAAGGCGTCATTGCCCCAGGTTGATTGAATGCGCTGAATCTCGGACGCTGTGCGCGCAATCGCTTCGTCATACGGCATTGCACTGAAGCCGCCAGGCGACGCCGGGTCGCGCCGCAACGCCGTCGTCAGCCGGTCGGGATGCGCGCCCTGCAAGTAACGCTTGACGCCCTTCGGGCAGAGCATTCCCTTGTTGAATGGAAAGTCCACCGCCGGCTCGAAGCCGATCACGACGTTGTCTTTGACCTTGAGCTGAATGCCGCACTGCTGTCCGCAAAAACAGCAATGAGTCTTGACCAGCTTGTCAGGTTCGACATCCGTCGCCAGCCGCTGCCCCGTGCTGAAGGCCAGGTGCGGGCCGTAGTGTTCGATGATGTTGCTTAATTGATCAGGTAATGCAGACATAAAATCTCAACTCTTGAATCTCAGATTTGCGATTCGCCTCGCCACATCCGCCCCTGCGCCAGAGCCAGCATCGTGCGGCGGCAGCGTGGACAGATCCATTGATAATGTCCGGCCTTGTTGGCCATCTCGTAACGATAACCCAGTTTCCGCTCGACCTCGATCAAATCTTCCACGTGCATCTTCGAGGCAAACGGTTCGTCGCAGCGGCGGCAACGGGCCTGCTCCTCGCGCACGCCAATGTCTTTGTAAAAGCTGACGCCCAGTTGCGCGGGTCGCTGAAAGATATGGAAGAACTTGCCGAACGGCAGCCAGAGCAGCGTGAAGATGACCGTGATCGCGTGCAGGATAGCCAGGAAGTCGTAGGCGTACCCGCGCATCCACGTGTAACTCGCCGTCAGCATCAGTCCCGTGACGCTGATGGCGAAGAGCAGAATCAGCGGCAGAAAATCCTCGGCAAACTGCTGCACGGCAGCCGCGCCGTGATCTTTCATCCGCCGCCGCATCGCCACCATCACGCCCGCGATGACCAGAAACGAAGCCCAGACCAGTCCGTGGAAGATCAAAAATCCCATCAGCGAATGAATCGGAAATGCGAAGGTGGGAAACCCGAAGAAGTAAGCGCGATACCAGTTCACGTCATCCGGCAAAGTTTCAAAATGAATCCAGCCGTAAACCAGCGGGAAGGTAATCGCGATGGCGATGATGCAGCCCCACATAATCAGCATGTGCGCGCCCCATCGCAACGGGCCGCGCCGCGCAATGAACTGATTGAGCGCCATGTCGCCGCTCACACGCTTGAACCACGTCGCAATGTTGTGCGCCAGATACTGCGGACGCAAAAAGACCTGCCAGCCGCGTTTCCAGTATAAAGCCGTCGGCGGGCGTTGCAGCCACATCGCGTAACGGTACGTGATGCCGAAGGCGGCGAAAAGCGTCGCAAACGTGTAAGCCACCAGCGCCGCATCGAAGTGCGCCAGATTGCGCGACCCGATGATAATCAGGGCGGCCAGCGCGCCGGTCACGACAGTTCCCCATCCAATGGCTCTGACAGTCTCTCTGGTCATGACAGTCCTTCAGCAACTTGCCGTTCAGGCGGGCCTGAACAGGCAACGCGGTGTTACGGCTTCAGTGAGTTTCAAATTGCAGGAAGTGAGTGCGGTCAAGCTTACACTTTTCG
>CAYWDW010000164.1:0-9152 GCA_964457105.1 uncultured Heliobacteriaceae bacterium | reverse complement strand
GGCAGCATCCTGCATGTTTCCACGACTCGAACCGTGGAAAGCTGAATTTCAATCCAGGATCCATTTAGTAATGCGACGGGAGCAAATATCGAGTTCTTATTTCTCAACACAGATACATTCATTTTTGTAAGCCTAACTTATAAAAAATCACAATCAAGCAGAATTTGAATGAAGGTATAGAACATATGATTACTCTTTGTATTTCAGCGATGGTGCAATTTATAGGCGGCACTGTTTAATTTAACCAAAAGAACCAATTAAATAGAACACAACCGTGTCGTCAAAACAAGGGTGTCAAGAATGAGAAATGTAACCCATTGTTTTGAAAGATAAATCGGTGGCGGAGGGCGAGGGATTCGAACCCCCAAGTCCTTTCGGACGCCGGTTTTCAAGACCGGTGCAATAGCCATTCTGCCAGCTCTCCGCATGAGCAATGAAAACACCGGAAGGCCGTCTGAAAACGGAGGCAAATCCTCGCACAAGGCTTTCAGGATTTCAAGACCTGGATTTCAGCTCATCACAGCCAATGACGTTGCGGCTCCCGGCTTCCGGTATTACCATTCCGCAGTCTCATCACTTCGGGAAGTTTCACCATCGAACTCAGAGGACATTACTGATGCGTCACCGGCTCTGCCTTTGCGCGATTCTGCTGTTACAGTTCTTCAGCCTGCCTGCGCCTGCCCGTCAGGCTGTGGGCGCGGCGGGCGATGCGGCCAGGACGGCGAAGCAGCCGTCACTCAGCCGCCACTAATGCGGCCAGTAAACCAGGAGTTGAAAAGATCATGTCAGAACCAACACGCCGACAATTCATTCAGTCACTGCCCGCGGTGGCAGCGGCTCCCGCCATCATCAACATAACCCGCGCCACGAAGCGGTTGCCCATCGCCTTTTCCACGCTCGGTTGTCCGAAGTGGGACTGGAAAACGATTCTCAGCAACGCTGCGCAATGGGGTTACGCCGCGCTTGAACTGCGGGGAATTCTCGATCAGATGGATTTGACCAGAGTTACCGAATTCACCGGCGAGCGACTGAAAACGAGTCTGAAGGATCTGAGCGCCCTGGGGCTGAAGGTTTCAGACCTCGGCTCATCGGCGCAGTTGCACGACCCTGACGCCGCAAAGCGCGCGCAGCAGACAGGCGAAGCAAAGCGATTCATTGATCTCGCTTACCGGCTGAAGGTGCCTTACGTTCGCGTCTTTCCCAACCAACTGGTCAAAGGTGAAGAGCGCCGCGTGACGATGGAGCGCATCATCGCCGGTTTGCGCGAACTCGGCGATTACGCCAAAGGCAGCGGCGTGACGGTCATCGTCGAATCGCACGGCGAGTTCACCACCGCGCCGATGCTGCTGGAGCTGATGCAGGGCACGGGGATGAGTAATGTCGCTTTTCTGTGGGATGCGCATCACACCTGCGTCGCCGGAGAAAAACCCGAAGAGACTTATCGTCAGCTTGGCCGCTACACGCGCCACACGCACCTGAAGGATTCGGTGCCGCAAGGCAATGAGCGTCGCTATGTGCTGACCGGCACGGGTGAGATTCCCATCAAAGAGACGGTAAAGGTGCTGGCCGCGGGCGGGTACAAAGGTTATTACTGCTTCGAGTGGGAAAAACGCTGGCACCCTGAAATCGAGGAACCCGAAATCGCCTTCCCGCATTACGCCAAAGTCATGCGCGAATACCTGACTGAAGCCGGAGTCAAGGCATAACGCCGGGTTCACCACCAGCCCCATTCAATTCAGGAGAACATTCATGCAATTGCAGGATTCACCCAAAGTCCGCTGGGAATGGCTCGGCGAAGGATGGAATTTATTCACACAGCAATGGCAGAGTTGGGTGCTGATGACGCTGGCTTACGTCGTCATCGCAGCGATCCCGGTGGGCCTGATTTACGGACTGATGATTGGCGTGATGCTCAGTGCGATGCCTGATCCGAACAGTGGCGCGCCGCCGCGAATTCCGGCGGTGTTGTTCCTGTTGTATCCGCTGTTTTATCTGGTCATCCTGCTGCTCTCGGCGTGGCTGATGTCGGGCATGTATCGGGCGGCCTTCAAACAGGTGCGCGGCGGGCAGGTGTCGGTGAGCGATCTGTTTTCCGGCGGGCCGTATTTTCTGCGCGTGCTGGGCGCGTTGCTGCTGATGGCACTGCTTTCGATCATCGGCCTGGTTCTGTGCTTTCTGCCTGCGCTCGCGGTTCCGGGCCTGATGTTCTTTGCTATTCCGCTGATTGTCGAAGGCAACCGGGGCGCAGTGGACGCAGTGCGCACGAGTTTCGAGGCGACGAAAAAAGACTGGCTGATGTTCGTTCTCTTTGCGATTGTCCTGACCTTTCTGGCTTCGGCTGGAGTTTATGCGTGCGGGGTCGGACTGCTGGCGACTCTGCCGCTGCTCTTTCTGACGCACGCGGTGGCTTATCGTGATTGTTTCAGTGTCGCCGGCGCGCACAGCTACGCTCCGTCAATGCCGCCACCGCCGCCGCAATACGGCGCGCCGTTACCGCCGCCCGCATATGGCGTGCAGGAATTGCAGCCGCAAAAATTCTGTCTGAACTGCGGCGCCGAAGCCCGCTCCGGCTCGAAATTCTGCCCGCGTTGCGGCGCCACTCTGCCTGTTTGAAAACAGACGGGGAGATGGGGAGATGGGGAGATGGGGAGATGGGGAGATGGGGAGATGGGGAGATACTGAACTTCAACATCCCCCGCCACTCTATCTCCCCGTCCCCTTGTCTCCCATCTCCCACTCTCCCCGTCTCCCCATCTCCTTGTCTGCCTGTCTTCCGCCATGCCTGCTGCCATTGAATTTGATCGTGTCGAATTTCGCTATCCTGGCGGGCCGCTGTTGCTCGATCAGTTGTCGCTTGTGATTGAAGCGGGTGAGACGCTGGCGCTCGTAGGCCGGAGCGGGCTGGGCAAATCAACGATTCTCAAACTGATCAATCATCTGCTGCTGCCCGTCGCAGGCACGGTGCGTGTCGAAGGCCGCGCGACGACTGAATGGGATGCGATTCGCCTGCGCCGCCGCATCGGTTATGTGTTGCAGGAAGTCGGACTGTTTCCGCACCTGACGATTGCGCGCAACGTCGGCCTTGTGCCGCGTCTGGAAGGCTGGGATGAAGCGCGCATCAGTGAGCGCACTGATGAACTGCTCGCGCTCGTCGGGCTTGAGCCGGAAATTTATGGTGATCGTTATCCGCGTGAACTGTCAGGCGGACAGCGGCAGCGCATCGGTGTGGCGCGCGCGCTGGCGATTGATCCGCCGATTCTGCTGATGGATGAACCGTTCGGCGCGCTCGATCCGGTGACGCGGCTGGAACTGCACCGCGAATTTCGCCGCATTCAGCAGCGGCTGCGCAAAACCATCGTCATCGTCACGCACGACATAGGCGAAGCCTTCGCGCTGGCCTCGAAGATCGGCGTGCTGGCCAGCGACAGACTCGCCGCGCTCAACGCGCCTGCTGAAATCATCCATTCGACTGATCCTGAAGTCAGAACATTGCTCGACACCATGCCTTCAATCTCGAATCTCAAATCTCAAATCTGAAATTTGAGATGTTCGATTCACCTTATGCGACTGCTCGAATTCTGGCTGAACAACCGGGCTGAATTCATCGCCGCGCTGCTCAGGCATCTGGCGCTCGTGATCGCTTCGACGGGCATTGCCGTGCTGATCGGCGTGCCGCTCGGCATCATTGCATATCGCCGCCCGAAGCCGGGTTCAGTCTTGATCGGGTTTGCCAATATCGTGCAGACGATTCCGAGCCTGGCAATGTTCGGCTTTTTGATTCCACTGCCCTTGATCGGCGGCATTGGCGCAAAGGCTGCGCTGATCGTGCTGATTCTTTACGCGCTGCTGCCGGTCATGCGCACGACGGTGAGCGGGCTTGCGAGCATTGATCCGGCGGTGCGCGAAGCGGCGACGGCGATGGGCATGACCGGGCGGCAGATGCTGCGCATCGTTGAATTGCCGCTCGCGCTCAATTCGATTATCGCAGGCATTCGCGTGGCAACGGTGGTCGGTGTTGGCACGGCGACGATTGCCGCAGCGGTGGGCGCGGGCGGCCTCGGCGAATACATCTATCGCGGCGTGGTCAGCGTCAACGGCACAGTCATTCTGGCCGGAGCGTTGCCCGCTGCGGCGCTGGCGCTGCTCGCTGATTTCGCGCTCGGCTGGACGGAGCGCAGACTCTCGCCTGGTCGCGTGAAATCTGAAAGCTCAATGCGTTTTGTCTTCGTCGCGCTCGCCGCAGTCGCTGTGATTGCATTGCTGATCGGCAACCTGTTCAGCTCGGAACGCGCCGCTGGCCGCATCATCATTGGCTCAAAGCAATTCACTGAACAGCGCATCCTCGGCGAACTGCTGGCTGAAGTCATCGAACGCAGCACGCGCCTCAAAGCCGTGCGCAAACCTGATCTGGGCGACACGCTGGTGTGCGAAAGCGCGATGCTCAGCGGCGATCTTGATCTGTACGTTGAATACACCGGCACGGCGCTGACGGCGATTTTCAAGCAGCCGGTCCTGCTCGACAGCGAACGAGTCAACAGCATTGTCGCCGCGCGTTATGCCGCTACTGGTCGCGTGATGATGCCGCCGCTCGGCTTCAACAACACGTTTGCCATTCTGGTGCGCGGCAGCGATGCGCGGGCCTTGAAGCTGAAAACGATTTCAGAGGCGGCGCGTTACACGCCGCACTGGCGCGCCGGATTCGGGCACGCCTTCATTGATCGTGAAGACGGTTATCAGGGACTCGTCAAAGCTTACGATCTGCGTTTTGCCGAACCGCCGCTGGCGATGGATTTGTCGCTGACCTATCGCGCGCTCGCGGACCGGCGCGTGGATTTGATCGCCGGTGACGCGACCAACGGACTGATTGCGAAACTCGATCTGTTCATGCTGGCTGATGATCGTCGCTACTTTCCGCCTTATCACGCCGTGCCGGTGATTCGCGCTGAAACGATCAATCAGTATCCTGAGCTGTGGCCCGTCTTTGATCGTCTGGCGGGCAAAGTCACCGACGCTGAAATGCGACAGATGAATTACGAAGCCGAGGTCGAGCGCAAGGACACGGCGGCCATTGTCCGCGACTTCATTGCTCGTCACCCTGAAATCATCGGTCTGCGCAAAGCAACCGAACCGTAACCAGGCCAGGGTCTATGCATGCTCCCATCGGAGCGCAGGCAGGCGGGCCTGCTTCGATCAAGGCGATTTGCCTGCAAGCCATGCAGGCAGGCTGCCTGCGCTCCGATGGGAGCATGCATAGACCCTCCAGGCGCCGCCACTTCGCAATCAACACAGGAAGGAGTAAAGTCTCAGACAGGGAGGAGAGTCAGTATGAGCAGAATTACGAGACGCAAAGCAATTGAAACGATGATGATCAGCAGCGCGGGCGCAGCGCTCGCCAGTTTTCCTGTCGCGGCGCAGCACACTGCGACAGCTTCAGCCTTTCGCGGGCAGCATCAGATCAACCCGCTGCCATTCGATGCGGCGAAACTGAAAGGCCTGTCTGAAAAACTCATTCGCTCGCACTGGGAGAATAACTACAGCGGCGCGGTCAAGGCCCTCAATGCCGTTGAGCAGCGGCTCAGCGCCATGCTCAGTGACAAAGAGCTGCCCGCGTATGTGTATGGCGATCTCAAGCGCGAGGAACTCGTGCGCACCGGCTCGGTCGTGCTGCACGAAATCTATTTCGGCAATCTCGGCGGCGATGGCAAAGCGGCGGGCGACATTCTCACTGCGCTCAAACAGGCCTGGGGCAGTTACGAACAATGGGGGGCTGAATTCAAGCGCACCGGCAATGCGCTCGGCGGCGGTTCAGGCTGGGTGATTCTGGCGCACAACTTTCACACGGGCGAGTTGCACAATTACTGGTCGTGGGATCATATGCACAACGCGCCGTTCTCAAGGCCACTGCTGGCGATGGATATGTATGAGCATTCGTATCAGATGGATTACGGCGCGGGGGCGGCGAAATACATTGACGCCTTTATGCAGAACATCAACTGGGAAGAGGTCAATCGTCGTTTCATCGGCGCACAGAAAGCCGCAGCCACCTTGAAAACATAAGCGTCAACAGACAGCGCAAAATCGAAACTACCGGAGACGTAATCTATGCCTGCCGAAAAAAGCTCCGTGCGGCTGGTTATCCATCGCAGCAAAGCTGCCGCACAGGAAAGCAGCTTTGCCGAAGACGTGCGCGCCGGACTGACGGCCACGCCGAAAAGGCTGCTGCCGAAATATTTTTATGACGCGCTCGGCTCTCACCTGTTTGAAGCTATCTGCCAGTTGCCGGAGTATTACCCGACGCGGGCCGAAGCTGAGATTTTCGAGCATCACGCGGCTGAAATCATTGGCAGCCTGCATGGTCGCCTCACGCTGGTTGAACTTGGCAGCGGCAGTTCGGTCAAGACACGCCTGCTGATTGAAGCGCTGATTACGCGGCAGGGGCGGTTGCATTACCAGCCGGTTGATATTTCGGCGACGATGCTCGAACAAAGCGCGCAGGAACTGCTGAAGATTTATTCTGAGTTGCGCATTACCGGTCAGGCCCGCGATTACACGCAGGGACTCGGCGCAATCGAACGCCGCAGCGATGAAAACATTCTCGCGCTCTTTCTCGGCTCGAATATCGGCAATTACGATCCGCCCGAAGCGATTGCGCTGCTCAGGCAGATTCGTCGCACGCTGCGCGACGGTGACGGGTTATTGCTCGGCGCGGATTTGAAGAAGGATGCGCGAGTGCTGGAAGCGGCGTATGACGACGCGCTCGGCGTGACGGCGGCTTTCAATCTGAATCTGCTGCTGCGCATCAACCGCGAACTCGGCGCTGATTTCGATCTGAAGCAGTTTCGTCATCGCGCGATTTACAACCACGCGCAGGGCCGGGTTGAAATGCACCTGGTCAGCGCTGCGGCGCAGCAGATTCACCTCAACGCGCTCAGCCTGACGATTGAAATGCAGGCGGGCGAGACGATTCACACCGAGAATTCATACAAGTACGACCGCGCGCAACTGGCGCAGATGGCCGAAGCTTCGGGCTTCAGCGTGAAGCGCGTGTGGCTGGATGCTGAAGAAAGATTCAGCAGCAGTCTGTGGCTGGCGGCATAGGCTCTCTTATCCGCTCTTTTTCGCCAGGCGGCTGTGGCTGTAGCCGTAAAAGAAATAGAGAATCAGCCCCGCCACCAGCCACAACAGAAACCGCAGCCAGTTGGTGATGCCGAGTTCGGTCATCAGATAGCCGCACGTCAGCACGCCCAGCACCGGAATCAGCGAAAGCGATTTTCTGAAACACTGCACCACCATCGCAAAGGCGATCACGATGTAAACGAGCAGCGGGATTTTGTGCTTGAAAATATCCCACTCCGTTTGAGTAAAGAAAGCTCTGACTTCCTGCGGGAACCGCCAGATTGCCACCAGCCAGATCAGCGCAAACAGCGCGGGCGCGATATATTTTGAATTGATGTACGGCGTTTTGAACCGGCGTTCGATGTGCTGGTTCGATTCATTCAGAATCAGCACGCCGCCGCAGACCAGCACGAAGGCGAACAGCGTGCCGATGCTGGTCAGGTCGGTCACTTCCGTCAGATTCATAAACAGCGACGGAATCGCCACAACCAGCCCGGTGATGATCGTCGCAAACCAGGGCGTATTGAAGCGCGGATGAATCGCCGAAAAGATCGGCGGCAGCAGCCCGTCGCGGCTCATTGACATCCAGATGCGCGGCTGACCGAGTTGAAAGACCAGCAGCACTGTCGCCATTGCAATCACGGCGCTGACGGCAATGATGAATGACACCCAGGGCAGCCTGGCGCCTTCGGGGCCGAAGACATAAGCGAGCGGATCACCGACCGCGAGGTTTTTGTAACTGACCATTCCGGTCAGCACCAGCGCAATCAGCACATACAACACGGTGCAGATGACGAGCGAATACATCATCCCGCGCGGCAGATCGCGTTGCGGGTTTTTGCATTCTTCGGCTGTGGTCGAAATCGCATCGAACCCGATGTAAGCAAAGAAAACCGCTGAAACGCCTTTCAGCACGCCCGTCGCGCCGTTTGGCGCAAACGGCGACCAGTTATCCGGCTTGACATAAAACGCACCGAGCGCGATGACCAGAATGATGATCGCCACCTTAACCGCCACCATGATGTTGGAAGCGTTCTTCGATTCCCTGATGCCGACGTAAACCAGCGCCGTGATGATGAAGACGATCACGAGCGCGGGCAGGTCACAGACCAGATGAATGCCGCCGATCTGTGGTGCAGTCATCCACGCCTGGTAAGCGTCAATCTTCGTCGCCATGCCGTCCATCGCTCTGACCTGGTCGAGCGTGCTGCCCTGCGTCAGCAACTGACTGACCGCGTCATACCCGCGCGAGGCCGACAGAAAATCCATCGTCAGATATTGCGGAATATTGAGACCGCAACGAGCGAGCAGACTCGTAAAATAATCGCTCCACGAAATCGCCACCGCGATGTTGCCGATAGCATATTCCATCAACAGATCCCAGCCGATGATCCACGCAATCAGTTCGCCGAACGACGCGTAGGCATAGGTGTAAGCCGACCCGGCCACCGGAATCATCGCCGCGAATTCAGCATAACAGAACGCCGCAAACGCGCAGGCGATGGCAGTAAAGATGAACAGAAAGGCCACCGCCGGGCCGCCACTGAAAGCCGCATTGCCAATGGTTGAAAAGATGCCCGCGCCAATGATTGCGGCAATGCCGAGCGCCGTCAGATCAACGACGCCGAGCGCGCGCTTGAGGCCGCCGCTGTGGGCTTCATCGCCAAAGCCTTCTGCCGCGTCGTGCTGAATCAGCTCGACCGATTTCGTCCGAAACAAGTTTGCCAGATTCATAGGATGAGTATCCTGTCAGATTAACGATGGTCGGGTGTGCTGCTGCGGATTGCAGGATGAAGCGAAGGGAGTTTGCCACACGAAAGCCGGACAGGGCAATTAACGATGATCTTTTCTCCGGCGCGGGAAGCCGTTATTCAGCGTCTCGCGGTTCGGTCAGCAATCTGATGCCATCAAGGATCTGGCGCACCCTGTTGCGTGACAGTGTGCCGATGTATTCATCAAGCTGGGTTCTGTCCACCGTGAAAAGCTGTGAGACGAGTACCACGCTGCGTTTGGGCAGACCTGCCTCTCTGGCATCG
>CAYWDW010000163.1:0-9184 GCA_964457105.1 uncultured Heliobacteriaceae bacterium | reverse complement strand
GTTGTCTTCGACGGTGATCGAGTTGTCGAGATGAATCGTCACATTGATCGGGTCGCAGTATCCGGCGAGCGCTTCGTCAACCGAGTTGTCCACGATCTCATAAACCAGGTGGTGCAGTCCGAGATCACCGTTGGAGCCAATGTACATCGCGGGCCGTTTGCGCACAGCATCGCGGCCTTCGAGGACGGTGATTGAGTCTGCGCCGTATTCCTGTTCCTTCTTCTTTTTGGTTTCGCTCATTTCGCTTCTTCTTCCAGTTACAGTTTGGCTTGTGCTGCCGGATTAAAGAGTGAAGCCGCTTCAGGATTCTTTCAGGGCCGGTCAACGAGGGTCAGAACGGAGCCTGATGCCGGGCATCTTCAGCCGGCAACTCATCAGTCAGTTCATCGCGGAATGAATCATGGGCCGGAGCAGCGCCGCGCTCTCCGCTCATCAGTTCCGGTGCTGAAGGCTGAAATTCTGGCTGAATATCGGTTTCCTCTGGTTGTGAGATGAGTGCCGGAGTTTCTGTTTGACGCCTCGCTTCGCCCGCCGTGACCTGAAAGACAGCCGCCCGGCGGCGGTAATGGTCGGCCACTTCGCGTTTCGATGTTGAAACAAAAGTCTGCGATTTACCTTCCAGGTAATCCAGCAGAATTCCGATTCGCGTGCGATCAAGTTCAGCGTCAATATCATCAGTCAGAAAAACCGGATACTCTTCGTAAACTGAATAATACAATAACATCTGCGCCAGATCAAGCACCAGCAGGGCGCTGCGCTGCTGCCCCGAACTGCCATACCTGGAAACGTCATAACCGTCAGACAAAACCTCCAGATCATCCCGGTGCGGCCCGACCAGGGAATACCCGGTTGCAATCTCGTTTCGCAGATGAAACACCAGCCGTTCCGCCAGCAGTTTCGGGTAATCGCTCAGATCGCCCCGGCCTTCGAGCGACGAACGGTAACGAACGGTGATCGTCTCGGCGTCAAAGAGCTGCGGTCTGAGGTGCGCGCGCAGCTTTGCGACATAGGCCGTGCGCGCCGCATAAATTTCCGAGCCGAGCGCAATCAACTGATCGTTCCAGGGCTGAATGACCGGCTCGAATTTCAATGGCTCGTCGGCTTCTGAGGCATCGCGCAGCAGCCTGTTTTTCTGCTTCAGCACACGGTTGTATTCCGCAATCGTCCCCAGGTATGAAGGCACTGTGCTGACAATGCCGCGATCCAGAAAGCGCCGCCGGTATTCAGGCGCGCCGCGCACGACCTGCATTTCATCTGCCGTGAAGGCAATCGCGTCAAGCGTCCCCAGGTAACGAATGACCGCCTCGCGCTTGCCGTTGACGAAAGTCTGTTTGGTCTTTTCGCTGATGAGCAATTGCAGATCCTTCGTCAGCGTCCCGCGCGCCACGGTGCCGCGCAGCATGGCTTCAGTTTCTGCATGACGGATGACTTCGTGCGGATGTGCCGTGCGAAACGATTTGGTCGTCGCGAGCAGGTAAACGGCTTCCAGCCAGCTCGTCTTGCCCTGCGCATTCGGCCCGTAAATGATGTTGAGGCCCGGTGAGCATTCGATTGCGCCGGAGAGATTGCGAAAATTGGTGGCTTCGAGACGAACGAGATGCATCCTGATTTCAGATTCCTGTGGGAGCAGCGGTGATCACTGCTCCGTCGGTACGCTCACAATCGGCACGTCCCAGTGCGCGATCAGAATTTCAAAACGGCGCTGCTCTTCGCGCCGGAAAGTTTCCTGATCGGGATAAAGCTGTTTGATGATCGCTTCTTCGGCGGTGCTGTCGTGAGCGGCGGCGACGTTTTTGAAAACGATGGTGACGCGGTAATCCCAGCGCCCGTCTTCGGTCGCGTGGTAGCGGGGCTTTTCGATTCTGACGCTCAGCAGGCGGCCCGATTCGATCTGCTTCTTCAGCACGGGCAGGTGATTTTTGCGAAACAGGCGCAGGAATTCGTCAGCGTAACCCCACTTCGTCTGATAGTAATACTCAACAACAAAGGGCTGTTCCTGCGGTTTCGTTTGTTGCGCGGTCACGGCCTGCACAGTGAAAACCGCGAGCAGCAATGTGGCAATGATACGGGTGACAGGGTTCATGGTTCCTCCTTCGTGTCGTGTTTTTTATGAACGCCGCGCGGCGAGCAGTTTCTGATGGATGCCGCCGAAACCGCCGTTCGACATGACCATCACGACATCGCCAGTGCGCAGTTCGGAAGCGAGGTGCGCGGTGATGGCGTCGGCGCTTTGCGTTGAATCCTCGCCGCCGATTTCAAAGGCCGCTTTGCCCTGCGCCCGCAACTCGCTGATGACCTGGGCGACCGACAACTGATCTTCTGCCGCGAGTCTGAACGATTCAAAGAGCGGCGCGATGATGACGTAATCAGCGGGCGCAAATGATTTCGGATATTCATCCTGAAACACCTTCTTGCGCGTCGTCCACGAACGCGGCTCAAAGATCGCAATCAGGCGGTGGCCGGGGAATTTCTGGCGCGCGGCTTCAAGCGTTTCTCTGATCGCGGTCGGGTGATGCGCGAAATCATCAACGACCGTCACGCCGTTCACCACGCCGCGCACCTGCATCCGGCGCCTGACGCTTTTGAATGTCGCCAGGGCCTCAGCGATCAACTGACGGTCAAGGCCGAGCGCCTGTGCGGCGGCAATGACGGCCAGGCAGTTGCGCACGTTGAAATTTCCGGCGAGCGGCGTGCGGAAGGCGCCGAACTCGCGGCCTTCGCACACAACCGTGAAGCGCGTTTCTTCAGGCGCAAATTCAATGTTGCGCGCGGTCCATTTCGCCTCGCTTTCCAGCCCGAAGCTGTCAACCTGCGACCAGACGCCCTGCGGCGCCATCGGGTGCGTGATGATTTCGCGGACGACGGGCGAATCCCAGCCGGCAATCAGGCGGCCTGCTGACGGAATGAGATTGACGAGCAGGCGAAACTGTTTTTTGACATCGTCGAGCGTCGCGTAAATGTCGGCGTGGTCGTATTCGATGTTGTTGAGAATCACCGTGTCGGGCAGGTAGCTGAGAAACTTGGGCCGCTTGTCCCAGAACGAGGTGTCGTATTCATCGCCTTCGATGGCGAAGTAATTTGAACTGGTGACCTTGAAACTCGCGCCGAAATTTTCAGCCACGCCGCCAATCAGAAACGACGGGTCGAGGCCGCCGACTTCAAGCACCCAGGCGAGAATTGAAGTCGTCGTCGTCTTGCCGTGCGTGCCCGCAACGACCAGCGAATGCCGCCCGCGAATGAACTGTTCGCGGATCACTTCGGGCATCGAAGCATAAGCGAGTTTATGATTGAGCGTGTATTCAATCTCGACATTGCCGCGCGAGGTCGCATTGCCAACCACGACGAGATCAGGCGCGGGTTGCAGGTTGCGGGCATCGAACTGCGCGCAGGTTTCGATGCCAAGTCGGTTCAGTTCATCAGACATCGGCGGATAGAAAGCCTTGTCCGAACCGGTGACGCGATGGCCCTGCGCCTTGAGCATTCCGGCGAGCGAAGCCATCGCCGTGCCGCATACTCCGATCAGATGAAAGTGTTTTTTTCGGTCGGTCTGCATTGATGAATAATGTTGCCGGTGCTTCGCTGCGGGGTGACGAAGCTGAGCAATGGCCTTTCAGTTTTTTCGTGAAATCTCTGCCCAGGTGAAGCGGGATTATACAGGGCACAGGGAGCAGGTGTCAGGTCGTGGTCAGATTTGAGATTGAAGACCGGCATCGGGCCATGATACTCGCGGCGGACCACCTGGCAGATCGTGACTCACCTCACTGATTCCTGATTCCTGAATCCTGAATCCTGATTTTCAGAAAAACAGGATTCAGGATTCAGGAATCAGGATTCAGGCTGAGGGTGACAATTTTTGTTGCTGTTGGTTGCCGGGTTCCGGTCAGCAGTTTCCCGCTGCTGTCGGTCAGAATCGGTCAACTGACGGCTTTCACTGAGCTTTCCGTCTCCGGCTGACCGTCACCGGTCTGGCACGCCTGCTGCATAGTCCGGCAGATGACTGGACACTGAACTCCCGGTACAGAGCTGTCCCCCCACAACGGAGCGTGCTGCATGCACAATCAGAATTCAGTGAACCACGATCAGTCCCGGCGGCAACGCGGCTTTTCATTGATTGAACTGCTGGTCGTCGTCGCCTGCATTGGCGTCATCGCCGCGATTGGAGTGCCGAAAATGAATCGCGCGCTGGATGAGGCCAGACAGTCTTCGGCCATTCACAACCTGCGCGACATCTTCTCGGCGCAGCATACCTATTACCTGCAATACAAACGGTTCGCGCGGCTCGACGAACTCAGCGCCTTTCACGGCAGCCAGCTTGGGGCGTTGACCAGCAACACCCTGATCAAAAATCAGTACACCTTTCAGGCCGTGCCGGCTTCACCGTCGGACACGCAACTGGAGCGGGCCTTCACCGTCACGGCAACGCGGGTACACAGTGGCATCACCACACAGTTTATTACCGACCAGGATGGCGCCATCAGCCAGACTCTGCCGTAATCCACCAATTGATCAGCCTGATGTCGGGCAGAGGTAGCATCGTGACGCCACAAACCGGGATCAATGTCCCTGAATCAGTTACCGAAACCAGAGCCTGGTTGCACGCCAGAAAAGAAGAGATTCGCGCACTATCCCTGACTGACCAGAGCCTGTCGGCTATGACGCGCCGGGGCAGTGCCGGTGAAGCTCCGGCGCAATCGCCACCTGCCGTCAGTGAAGCTGTCGCCCGGCTGGAACAGGCACTGGCCCAGGACGATGCGGCGCTGATGGCCGGGTTGCGCGATGAATTGTCGGGTGAACTGCAACTCTGGCGACTGCTGATTTCCAGACATGATGTGCGCCTGACCGCTGATGAACTGCGCCGGTTCTGCACGCACGCCGACACTGCGCCCGGTGCCCGGACGCTTGCCGGACTGATGCGTTTTTATCGCAGCATCGCGCACCTCAGCCAGTCACAGAGCAAATATGATGTCGTCGCCACGCGCCTGTTTACCGTGCGCACGGCTGATCAACGCCCGCGCCTGCGGTTCAGCCGCGAGCAGATCGTGACGCACCTCGCGCGCCTCGCCGCCACCTGGGATGAATCCATTCCCGATCAAACCTGCGAAGCCGCCCTGCTCACCGCCGCCACGACGCAGTTTTCCGATTTTGTCAGCGAACTGAAACAGACTGCACAACTGAACCATCTGACCGACAGTCGCCTGTTCGAGCGGATGCGCGAATTCAAGGCGAGCCTCGGCGAAAATTTTTATCAGCCTGCCATCACGGCGGCAGCGATTGAATGCAACGTGGCCTGTTTCAATCGCCTCGCGGCGCTGCTTGAGGCTGCGGGCGGCGAAACCGGCAATGAAAAGCTGCTGGCGCTGATTGAACTCTGCAGCGACACGACGGCGCTGCCTGCCGATCAGATAGCCCGGCAGCGCGATGAAGCGATTGCCCGCCTTGTTGAGCAATCCGCGGAGCCTGAACAGGCGCAACTCAAACGCGCCATCGAACTGATGCAAAGCGCGCCTGCGCCCGAACCATCTGCCGAGGCCATCGCACCGCCTGAGTCAGCGCGCGAAGCAATTGAGGACGCCGCAGCAGTCAGCGCGGATAAATCTGCGGCAGAAACCGATTCGCCGACCTTCACCGCCACGCTTGAAGAGATTGAAAACGCCGAAGGCAACCGCGTCATCCTGACGATGTTCAGGCAATCATCGCCCGCCGTGCAGCGGTGTGACCTGCGCCTGTTTCTCAGCCCGCTTGCAGGCGCCACTGATGAAGCGGTCGCCCACAGCCATTTTCGCCGTCACGCGCTGACGCTGATCATCAGCGCCGATCACCTGCTGCAGGCTGAACACAGGCCGGACGATGAATCTGCCGAGAGTCGCCGGGAAAAAATCGCAGGACTGTTGCAGGAAGTCAGGCAGGCCGTCACTGACGTGCAGCAAATGGCCGGGCAGGCCACGCAGCGCGCACAACCCTCAATCGCCGCGGTGCTGCAGGATATTCTCAACTGCCTGCGCCAGGCACAGCACACGCTGCAGTCTGCCAGTTTCAGCCACCTGACCAGCCGCCGGGATCGCCCGGCAAATGCCGCCCACCCAGCCGTCAGCGAAAGCAAAGCTGTGGCCGCCACCACCCGCGCCTGGCAGGCCGTCGGCAAATTCAAATGGCTGATCGTGGCCACGCTGCTGATCGCCACTGCCGGACTGTTCACGGAATTTGCCGCGCCGGATGAGCAAACGGTCGCGCGGCAGAATGCCGATGTGCAGACCGTGGACCTCAGTCAGATGCCGGATGGCAGGCTGCTCAAAGCGGCGCGCACGCGGCGCACCGTGATGATTTGTCTGGTCGCGGCAGAATGGTCACAGCTTTCGGCTGAGCAGCGGCGCGAGAAAATCAGAGCCTGGCAGACCTTCGGCAGGGCGCGTGGCATTGACACCATCACGCTGATTGATGCGCGCGGCGTTGCTGTCGGCAGCGCCTCACCCGACAAGATCACCGTTGACAACACCTGAAGCGCAAAGCAGCCACACCACCCGTTCACAAACTTAATCTCATTCCGGGTTCACCGTGCAACTGAAGCCGCCTGCGCGGGTCGCCGTCAGGCGACATCAGCCGCAGTTCGCGCACATCAGTGTGTGCGGCGTGGATGAGCTTCAAAAACGGTGCGGCCCGACCGGGATGTACGCGGCCAGGACGCCGGATTGATACAGTCCGGCGCTGACAGCAGCGCGGCTGACGTGACTTCAGGAAGAACACAACTGGCATGCGCTTTGCCTCTGGGGAAGTGCTGAGGAATGGCGAACGATGACGCGCTGATGCGCGACCAGGCGATCATAGCGCACCGCCAGACTGAGGTTTGACCCAGGCCGGGTGAAAAGGCTCTGCCATGAGCGAACGCAGGTCTCAGATTCTGATTATCGAAGATGATGAATACTCGCGTGAGGCGCTGGAATATGTGCTGAAAGCTGAAGGCTACGACACCATCTCAGCCGCTGAAGGCCGCGCCGGTTATCGCCGCGCCTGTCAGTCGCCGCCCGATGTGGTGGTGATTGACCTGCGCCTGCCGGACGTGGACGGGCAGCGGCTGATTCGGGTGTTTCGCCGCAATCGCAAACTGCGCCATGTGCCCATTCTGATCGTCACCGGCTTCAGCCAGGAAGATCTTCCCAGCGTGCAGGAACTGGGCGCTGACCGGTGCCTGACCAAACCGGTCGCGCTGGAAGATTACGTCAGAACGGTGCGTGATCTGACAAAGATGAAGGATCAGGCGCACCGGCCACGCACCGTCAGCAGGTGAGGTAGCCTGTGCCGTGCAGGAGCATTTGTGGCTGTCACCATCGTCCTGATCATTCTGCTGCTGGCCGTCGCCTTGTTCATCACCGAGGCGTTGCCGATTGACCTCGTGGCGGTGCTGATGCTGCTGGCGCTCGCGCTGACCAGAATCATCACGCCGACTGAAGCGTTATCAGGCTTCAGCGACCCGTCGGTCATCACGATCACCAGTTTTTTTATCATCTCAGCCGCGCTTTTCAATACCGGCGTCATCGAGGCCATCGGGCGCAGGCTGTATCACCTCTCCGGTGCGAATGAAACCAGATTGCTCGTCATCACGATGCTGACGGCAGCGGCGATCTCCGCATTTATGAGCAACGTCGTAACGACGGCGGTGCTGATGCCAGGGGTGATGGCGATTGCGCGGCGCATCAGGCAACCGGCTTCGCGGTTTCTGATGCCGCTCGCGTTTGGCGCAGTCCTCGGCGGCAAATGCACGCTGGTCGGTTCGCCCACCAACCTCGCGGTCAACGGATTGCTGCCGGAATATGGCCTGCCGCCATTTACGATGTTCGAGTTTGTGCCCATCGGCCTGCCGATTGTGGCGGCGGGCATTCTTTACATGGTGCTGCTCGGCGTGCGCCTGCTGCCCAGGCACGCGGTTGAGGCTGAAGCGACTGAGCCGCCGCGCAAGGATTACGTCACTGAAATCGTGGTCCTCCCCGGTTCGCCGCTGATCGCGCACACGCTCGGCGAAGCCGATTTTCGCCATCTTTATGAATTGCAGATCATCAAGATCGTGCGCCAGGGTGAACGCCTGCTGCCGCACGTTGACGAAGTGTTGCAGGCCGGCGATGTGCTGCTGGTGAGCGGCCAACTCGACAGGATTCTGAGCGTCAGGACCGCGCAGGGGCTGGATCTGAAACGCGACGCCGACACGGCGCAGAATCCTGAGCCGGAACCCGAAAACCCGGCCCCGCAGGCTGCCGACAGTGCTGGCACAGCGGGCAGCGAGACGATTATTGTCGAAGCGATTCTCTCGCCGAACTCAACTTTTACGGGCCGCACGCTCAGGCGCATCAGCTTTGCCTCGCGGTATGGCGCTGACGTGCTGGCCGTCTACCGGCACGATCAGCCGCTGACCAGAAACATTGATGACATCCGGCTGAAGGTGGGCGATATGCTGGTCATTCAGGGCACCCGGCGGCGCATTGACAGCCTGCGCCAGGATCCGAACTTTCTGACGCTCGATGATGTCGCCCACACTCCGCTGCGCCGCAACAAGGCCGCGTGGGCCGTCGCCATTTTTCTGGTCGTCGCCGTGATGGCCGGCTTCAATCTCGTGCCGATTGCGATCATCGCCCTGGCCGGCGCGGCAGCCATGCTTCTGAGCCGGTGCATCACCGCCCGCGAAGCTTATGCGCGGGTTGAATGGTCGGCGATTGTGCTGATTGCGGCGACGATTCCGATGGGCGTGGCGATGGAAAAGACCGGCGCGGCGCGGCTGCTGGCGCAGTATGTGACGAGCTGGCTTGGATTCGGCGGACCGCTGGTCGTGCTGGGCGGGTTTCTGGTGTTCACGACGCTGCTGACACAGCCGATGGCCAATGCAGCGGCGGCGATGCTGCTGACGCCGATTGCCATCAACGCCGCGCATCAGTTGCAGGTCAATCCGCGGACCTATGTCATCGCCATTGCCATTGCGGCGTCGTGTTCCTTCCCGACGCCGCTCGAACCGGTCTGCGCGATTGTTTACGGGCCGGGCAACTATCGCTTCGCTGATTACGTGCGCGTTGGCGGCCTGCTGACCGCCGTCGTGCTGATCGTCATTATGCTCGTCGTGCCCGTCTGGTGGCCGCTGTAAAAGAAGCGCATCGCTGAACAGAATGCCCAGCACGCTCGTCGTTCCGTAACTCGCTTTGGCATC
>CAYWDW010000162.1:0-9199 GCA_964457105.1 uncultured Heliobacteriaceae bacterium | reverse complement strand
AGACCCTGATGTCTTTAACCGCCTCCGGCATTTCAACCGGCAGCTTCCAGTTGCAGACCTCGGCAAAGCGTTTGCCTTCGGAACGATCAGAGGCCGCCAGCGCGGTCACTTCAAAATACGGATGATCGCGCAGCATATGAATCAGCCGTTGCCCGACTGTGCCGGTCGCACCCAGAATGCCTACTCTTTTTTTCACTTGTCCTGCCATTGTTCGATGATCCATGTGATGTGGTGAAGTCAGTTATGAACCTGCGATGGTAGGAGCAGGCCGGATCATTGTCAACGCTCAATTCCAGGCCGGAGATAAAGCAGGATTATGAAAGGATTGGCCGGTCTGAGGCAGTGGCCAGGCGACCACAATCAGCGCCAGCAGCGAAGGATTCCGGCGAACTGTCGGTGGCGGGAAGCAGCAATCCGCTTGCGGCGGCAACGAATGCGCCAACCGGAGCAATAAAAAAAGCGAGCTGCCCCAACCCGGAACAGCTCGCATCTCTGCCCCATTGAGCCAGACGCGTGCCTGGCTGAGAACCTTCAGTCAGCGACCTCATCACCCGTTGTTAACCCCAGAGCCATCGGGCAATTCGATTATCGCGCTGAACTGCTCTCACCTGCATAAGCTGAAACTGACAGGCAAAACTGTAACTGCCCGAAAAAATTTCCGCGTTCGCGCGCCATTGAGCTGGACCTTCCGCGTTTCAACGCCATGGGATTAAGTTAAGTGAGAGAACCAGCCGGAAGAGAGATGACCGCAGCAGACGGAAATCACGGAACAAACGAAACCAGACAGATTCAGCGCAGGTCTGTTCCGTGTGTTTCGTTATTTCCGTCTGTTCCGTTATCTCTCTTCTGCTTTTTCAAAAGTGTCCTGACATCAGACTGAGGAGCGTCACTCTCCCTGCACTTTGAGCGGGAAAATGCTGCGCAGGAAGTTGCCCAGCGGGGCGTACATAATTCTGCCGTCCGCAAAGCCTTCGCCGCTGGACAATGAAGTTCCATCGGCAAAGACAATGCCTTCTGCCAGCGCGTTTCCATCAGCCATGACCAGTCCATCGGCAAAGACAATGCCTGAATACATCGCGACATCATTGCCGACCAGATCAGAGCGCAACACGGGAATGCCATCCAGATAAGAAACCGCATCGGTCGGCAATGCCCCCTGACGATACATGCCCTGCCACTGGGTCATTAACCGCGAGCCGTAAAAAAAGCCGTAGCGATGAATCACGGCCTGACTCCAATAGGAATTTTGTCCGGCAATCTGGCTGGCCTGCACCGATGGCAACGAAGCGCGCAGCATGCCATCGCCAGGGTTGAGTTGCGCAACATCGGTCCGCACCAGTTTGGCGAGGCTGACTGCGCCGTGCGCATTTAATTCGCCGGCGCCTTGTTCCAGCGTATTGAAGCCCGGCAACTGTTGCGCGCTGTACATCAAAATCGCTTTGACCGCGCTGGGCGTGAGCGCCGGGTTCGCCTGCAACATCAGGGCGACGGTCCCCGACACGACTGGCGCAGCCACCGAAGACCCGCTGAGCTGCATGATGCCCACTTCTTTATTGCCAAAAAGATTGCGGCTGTTGGAATACACTTTCAGTCCGGGGTTTTGCTGCACTAAAGCATTCTCCGGCGCGCCCAACGACATCGCGCCGCTCAGACGATTGCCGGGCGCAACGATTTCAGGTTTGATCAGGTTGTCATAAATTTTGTTGCCGGCATTGTCCACGACATAACCGCGTGTCGGGCCGCGCGAACTGTACGTCGCAACAGTGTCGTCCGAACGCGCATCTGTTCCTTGCGTGTTGACCGCACCCACCGTGATGACAGAAGGTTCAATGCCCGGCGAATTGATGCCGCCGTAGATTTTGTTGCCGTAAATATCCTTGCCGTAATTGCCCGCCGCCGCCACGACCACGATGCCCGCCTCAAACGCGCGCCGCGCGGCCAGACAAAGCGGGTCTTTTTTATAGCTGTCCACGACCGGCGCGCCCAGACTCAAATTGATGACGCGGATGTTGTGCTGCGCTTTATTGCGAATGCACCAGTCAATGGCCGCGATGACATCGCTGGTTCTGCCGCTGCCATATTTATTCAGGACGCGCAGGTTGATCAGACTGGCCCCGGCGGCAATCCCGGTGTAGGCATTATTCAGAAACGCCGCGCGCCCGCTAATCAACGAGGCGACCATCGTGCCATGCCCGAACGGATCATTCGCCGTCGCCTCAAAGGGCACAAAGTTTTTGCTATACACGACGCTCGGCCAGTTGCCCAGTTTGAGGATCGTCAGTTCATTACCGATGAGCGGCCTGCTCACGCTGACCAGATTGCGATTGAATAATTCGTGCGACGCATCAATGCCGCTGTCAATCACTGCAATGCCAATGCCGCTGCCGTCATAATTTGATAACAAACCACCGACATTTTTTGCGGTGTCCGCGCCGGTCGTGTTTTCGAGATGCCCGGTGGAAGTGACGGGGCGATCCGGGCTGAGATATTCAACCGTCGAATCCTCCAGCAATTGCGTGACTTTCTGGCGCGGGATTTCAATGACCAGCGTGCCGGTCGCCTGATTGATCTGACGAAGGCGACCGCCCCAACGCGCCACGCGATTACCGGCATCCTGCGCCGCCACCAGGCTGCTGGAAGTGACAATAATACGCTCCGTGCTGCTGGTTTCGGCGTTGGATGGCTGAGCTTTCAGACGCTCCCACAAATCTTTTGCAACGCGACGATGCGCGGTGCCGCGCCGCCCCTGAGCGAGTTCGCGGAGCGTTTGCGCCGCGCAGGGTGTGTGCCAGAAAAAGCCGATCCCGATCAGCATTATCAGAGATGCTCGCTGCCAGCCTGTTTTTATCATGATGCCGTCCTGTCTCAATCTGCCTTGCTTGTGCAATCCCCTGATCCTTCAGGAAAAAGGTGTTCGCCTGTGAGTGTTTTTCCGGGTTTTCAGAGTGTGCTTCGTGGCTTCATTTTCCTGAGTTTTACAGTCGCCCTTTGACAGATAGTGCTAATTTATCCGACCCTCCGGACTCAGCTATTCTTCAGCTTCATCTTCGCGGGCCTGCAGCCAGCACCGACTGACAAAATCCCGGAGAAATTCAGGACAAAGATCAGCGTTGCAACTATCTCACTGGATATGCAGTTCGCTGCTGACCGCAATGGAAAGCTCTGGTGCGCGAGAAATGGAAAAGATTTATGCTCAATGGCAATGCCGGAAATATCTCTGACGATGGCGCTACCGCTGCGTCTGCGCATCAGCAACAGATCCAGCAACTCCTGCTCGGCTGCGAATTCGTCGCGGCGGCGCAGGCCTGCGAAGCTGCCCTGACGGACCATTTCCCGGTGGAAATAGAAGCCGAAATCCGCTCTCTCTGGGCGGAGGCGCTGGAGCATACCGCGCAGTTCACCAAAGCCGTGCAGGTGCTGGCGCAATACGAAAATAAAGCGTTGCTCGCGGCGCTTCCCTCGGCTTCGCAATGTCGCGTCGCCTTTCGCCTGGGCGCGGCTTACGGCGGGACAACCGACTTGCCCAAAGCGATTTCCCAGGGCCGGGCGGCCCTGCAACTGGCACAACAACACAAGGTGCGCGAGGTCGAACAGCAGTGTCTGGTCCTGATGAGCGTGCTGTTTCGGAAGCTCGGCGAATTGCAGGCTGCCCAGAATTATTTAGCCCCGATCATTCAGGATGCCGGATCAGCGACGCCGGAAATCGTGGCGCAGGCCTATAACAGCCTGGGCATTATTCGCACGCTGGAGGGAAAATGGGACGAGGCGCGCCGGGCTTACATCACCGCAATTGATGCGGTTTGTGAAAAGGATGCGCCGCTGCTGCGCGGCAGTCTGGATGTAAATCTGGCCGCCGTTGTTTCGTTACAAGGCAAGATGCGCGAAGCCAAAGTTTTGCTGGAACGCGCGCTGCCGCAGTTGATCCGCGCCCGCAATCCCCGCCTGATCGCCAATGCACGGTCGAATCTCGGCTTCAATCTGCTCCGACTCGGCCAAATCCCGCAGGCGCAAGCCACGCTCCAGGCCGCGTTGAAAGAAGCGCAATCCTGCGAAATCAATTTGATCGTGGCCAGCACGCTGGAAACGCTGGGCGAATGCCATTCGATCCAGGGACAGTTTGCCGAAGCCGAGGCACTCCTGCAGCAAAGCCTGAAGATGCTGAATGAACTGCGCGTCAGCTTCAACCAGACGCTGGCGCTGTGCACCTACGGACGGCATTTGCTGTTACAAGAGAAATTCGCTGCCGCCCAACAAGCCTTCGAGGAAAGCCTCACGGTGGCGCAACAATCCGGTGACCCCTGCGCCGAAGCGGAAACCGACCTGTATCTGATCGAGGCGCTGCTGGCACAAGGCGAAGACCAGCTTGCGCAACAGCGGTTTCTGGCCATCAAAGAAACGATTGGGAAGCTGGACAGCTTGTATGTGCTGGGACATTACTGGGAAGTCGCTGGCTTGCTGGCGCGGCAGGAGCGGGATTTCCCCGAAAGCATCCGGCGTTTCAAGCAGGCCTGCTCCATTTGGGAAGTCGTCGAGGAATCTTATCGCTGCGCCCGCATGCGCTATCACATCGGCCTGAGTTACGAAGCGATGGGGAAGCCGGAACCCGCTCAGAAATATTTAGCCCTGGCGCAGCAGACCTTTCAGCAAACCTCTGCGCAGCCCATGTTGCACCCGACAGAACAGGCCTTGCAGAGCCTGGCGAAGCGGCCTGCGCTGGTTGCCAGCGTGCCGGAGCTAACCAATCGGCTGGTGGATTGTCTGAAATCCCTGACCGACGCTACGCTGAAGGCCGACCTCGCATTGCCGGAATTCACGCGTTTGTTACATGAAGATTTTGCCGCTTCGCCCATCGTGGTGTTCCGGCAGGAAAAGGAAGTCAGGTTTGTACCGCTAACCTACAAGGGATGCAGCCGCCAGGAAGCACAGGCATTGGCGATGCGCTTATTGGCAGGAGGCAGCAATTCTGAAGAGTACATCAGCAGGATTTCGCTCAATTCCGGTCAAGTGTACTGGCTCTACCTGAAACGCCATGCCGCAGGGCTGACCGATGCCATGCTGGATTTATTTGTCTGGCATCTCCGCACAATTCTGACGCAAGGCGCGTTGTTCACGGAAGACAACACCGCAACCTCTCAAGCACAACCCGAGACGCTCCTGCCGATGCCGGGACTGGTTTATTGCAGCCCGGCGATGCGTTCTCTTGCAGACCAGGCTCACCGCCTGAGCCAAAGCAGTATCAATGTCCTCATCACGGGCGAATCCGGCACGGGAAAAGAATTGATTGCGCGCGGCATCCACCTTCTGAGTCAGCGGGCCGACAAGCCGTTTGTGCCATTCAATTGCGCTGCCGCCCCGCGCGAGTTACTGGAATCGCAAATCTTCGGTCACAAGCGCGGAGCCTTCACCGGCGCGAACAACAATTTCTCCGGCGTCGTCGGGGCCGCTGCCGATGGCACACTCTTCCTGGATGAAATCGGCGATTTCGCGCTGGAGATGCAACCCAAACTGTTGCGCTTTATTCAATCCGGGGAAATCCAGAAAGTGGGCGAAGCCACTCCCGGTTTTGTGGATGTGCGGTTGATCGCCGCCACCAATTGCGATTTGGAGAAACTGGTAGAGGCGGGGCGTTTTCGGGCGGATTTATATTATCGCCTGAACGTCATTCGTTTTCATTTACCCCCGCTGCGCGAACGGCGCGAAGAAATCGTCCTGCTCGCCAGGCACTTCCTGCAACAGTACAGTGCGCAAATGCAAAAGTCAGCGCTGGTCCTGCTGCCCGCCACCAGCCTGCTGCTGGAACAATATGACTGGCCGGGCAACGTCCGCGAACTGGAGAGTGAAATTCACCGCATCGTCGCGCTCGTCACCTCCGGCACACAAATCACGCCCGATCACCTGTCTGCCAATCTCTACAAGGCCCCAAAAGCGGTCGTCATCAGCCCCGCAATGCCCGACACCACGAATAAAACACTGGCGCAACTGCTGGCTGAAACACAACAGGCCATCATCAGTAATGTGCTGGAAAAAACCAGTTGGAATATTTCGCGCACCGCCAGAGAACTTGGCATCACCCGCTTCAGCCTGCGCAATATGATGAAGCGGTTCAATCTCACCAGGCACGATGAACCTGGGCAAAAGCTCTGATTCCAGGGACGGCAAAAGCTGACTTCTTCGAGGTAACGCGACAGGAAACTTTGTTTTTCGTGTCCTAGTGCGCTCCCTTCACAACCTGTAGCGAGGTGGACACCTCGCCTCCCATCCGAAAAATACGATCTGCCGAGGCGATGGTTTCGCGGCGATGAGCGACGATAATGCGCGTCAATCGCAGGTGGCTGATGGCTTCGCTGACCTGCCGTTCGCGCGTGACATCAAGGTGGCTCGTCGCTTCGTCCAGCAACAGGATGCGCGGCTTTTTATAGAAGGCGCGCGCTAACAACACGCGCTGTTTCTGCCCGCCCGAAAGCACCGTTCCCATATCGCCAATCAGGGTTTGATACCCCATCGGCATCGCCAGAATATCGTCGTGAATGGCGGCCAGGCGCGCGCACGTCTCGATGCGTTCGACATTGGGTTGCGGATCGAAGAACGCGATGTTGTCGAGGATTGACCCGCTGAAAAGCTGATCGTCCTGCATGACTGTGCCGATTAAATCGCGGTACTGCGCCGTGCCTAAACGCGCGATACTCACGCCGCCAATCAGGACTTCGCCTTCGGTCGGCGCGAGCAATCCCATCATCAATTTCAGCAGCGTCGTCTTTCCACAGCCCGAAGAGCCGACAATCGCAATGGACTGTCCGGCCTCGATGCGCAAATTCAGATCGCGCAAAACATAAGGCTCGGAATCGGCATAACGGAAACTGAGGTTGCGAATCTCAATCTCTCCGCCTAAAGCGTGCGTGGCCACACCCGCGCCGGTCAAAGTCTGCTCCGGCTCGGTCAGGGCGATGTCGGCCACGCGCCCGCGATGCACGTCCAGCATTTTGAATTCAATCGCGTTATCAATCACATTCGACAAGCGCGTGGTGAATTGCGATTTATACGAAAGAAAGGCAAACAACATCCCCACCGAAAAGCCGCCTTTGAGCAACAGCGACGCGCCCAGCCAGATCACCGCGATATGTTCGAGGCCAAACAACAGACCGTTCAGCCCCTGAAAAACCATCTTGAGTTTTTGGATGCGAATGTCGGCATTGAACGTCTCGACCATCAGGTTTTGATAGCCTGCCGTGCGCTGATCCTGCCGATTGAAAAGCTTCAGGCTTTGCATGCCGCGCAGCGTTTCCAGCAGGTTGCTTTCCTGCCGTGCGGCGCACACGATGCGGTCTTCCGCCGCATGGCGCAACGGGCGATAATAAAAGGCGCGCAACAACCCGTAGAGCAACGTGGCCGCAAAAACGATGAGCGACAGTTGCCAGCTATACACCAGCATCATCCCGGCCAGCGCAATAGCCATAATGCCGTCGAGCATGGCTTCCAGAAAGCTGGTCGTGATCGTGTGCTGAATCGCCTGCAGGGAATCGAAGCGCGAGGTTAAATCGCCCAGATGCCGCCGCCCGAAATAGGCCATCGGCAGTTGCAGCAAATGCGCAAACAACCGCGCCAGCATTTGCAGATTCATCGTCGTGTTCAGATATAACGCCACCCACGAGCGCAACGTCGCCACGCCTACTTTGATAAACGTCAGCAACAGAAAGCCGCAACCCAGAACTGTGAGCAGGTCATGATCGCCCGCCACCACCGCCTGATCCAGCACAAGTTGCATCAGCATCGGACTGGTAATGGCGAACAGTTCGGCGACGAGCGCCAATAAAAACAGTTGCACAACCGTGCGATTGAGGCCGGGCAGCTTTCCAATCAGTTGCCGGATGGTGATGCGGTTGACTTCGGTTTTGCGCTCGAATTGTTCATTCGGCGTCAACTCCAGCGCGACGCCCGTGAAATGTTTGGCGAACTCCGTGACACTTAACGTGCGCTGACCGGAATTAGGATCAAGGATATGCGCTTTACTCCGCTCTACTTTCGTGAGGACCACGAAATGGTTCAAATCCCAATGCAAAATGGCCGGCAGTCGCAGGTTTGGCAACGCCCGCAGTTCCAGCCGCAGCGGACGCGAATTCAAATTCATTTGCGAGGCAATGGTAATCAGGTGTTTGAGCGTGGTGCCTTTGAGCGAAATGGCATGTTTCCCGCGCAAAGTCGCCAGATCAGTGCGATGCCCATGCGCGCCTGCCACCATCGCCAAACAAGCCAGGCCACATTCGGCGGCTTCGGATTGCAGGATCAGCGGCGTTTTGCGCTGCCCGGAAAAATTTAGTGAGATGTTCATATTATTTGGGAGTAGACGGTAGACAGTAGACAGTAGACAGTAGGCGGTAGTTAGTAGTTTTCGCGAAACGCAAAATTTAGAGCTCGAACAACTACCTACCGTCTACCGTCTACCGTCTACCAACTACCGTCTACTGTCTACACGCGCCCTAACACCGCATAAATCGGATCAAGCAGCCACTCGTAGAGTTTGCGCCGATCCAGCCAGATGTCGGCATCCAGCAGCATGCCGGCCTGCAGCGGAAAGTCTTTGCCGTAGGCTTTGATGGATTGCGCGTCGAGCCGGACGGTGACGCGATAAGCAGGTTCCTGGAGCTGGACCGGCAGCGCCGTTTCGCCCGGTAAAATCAGGGTTTTGGAAATCTCCACGATATGCCCGGACTGGCTGCCGAACTTCTGATACGGAAAGGCTTCCTGGCGTATGAACACAGGCTGGCTGGCCGACAATAAGCCAATCGAACGCGAAGGCACAAGCAGATGCGCTTCAAGCGTGGCCTCCAGCGGCAGCAGCGAAGCCAGCGGTTGAGTCGGATTGACGGCCTGCCCACGTTCGGCGAGCAAAGCCGTAGCAATACCATCTTCGGGCGCGCTTATGACATAGGTACGGCGCGATTCATACGTCGCCAGTTCCTGCATCACCAGCGATAAGTTGCGTTCGATCGCCGCGCGTTGGGTACGCGAACGGACTTCAGCCGACTCGATTTGCGAGCGCAAGGTTTGGCTTTCCTGCGTCAGGTTGATCTGCGTGCGTTGCTGGGCTTGCAGTGCGGCCATGATCACAGCTCCTGACGTTGGGTTTCGGGATCGAAGAACGGCAGCTTGACCACCGTCGCCTGCACCATCTGGCCGCCCTCGACGCGGATCGGGATCTGGC
>CAYWDW010000161.1:0-9213 GCA_964457105.1 uncultured Heliobacteriaceae bacterium | reverse complement strand
CGCCAACGTTGGGGGGGGGGGGCGCCCCCCCCCCCCCGGGGGGGGCCCCTACCGGGGGGGGGGGGCCCCCCCGCGCTCCCATCGTACAGGTTGCCTGCTGCACGCTTCAGGCCGCGCTGGCGGCTGTTTGCAATTCCTGCCTGCGCGTGGCACATTCCGGGTCTCACAGCTTCCACTATTTCCTGAAACAGTATGTCCATCAATCACCAGGGCAGAGTATTGATCGTGGATGACGATCCTGATTTCGGAGCGGTCGCGCAAAGCCTGGTCGAGATTGAAGGCTTCACGTCAAGCCTCGCGCTGAGCGGCGCTGAGGCGGTGCAGCGGTGCCGGCAGCAGCCGTTTGATGTGGTGCTGCTTGATTTGAAACTGGGCGCGGTGTCGGGGCTGGACGTGCTGCGCGATTTGCGCGCGGGCTGGCCGGACCTGCCGGTGATTGTGGTCACGGCGCACGGGTCGCTCGAATCGGCAGCGGTGGCCGTGCGTGAACAGGCCTTCGATTACATCGGCAAGCCGTTTCCGTCAGCCGAGCTGTTAGCGGTGTTGCGTCGCGCGCTGGAATGGCGCGCCAGGCGACTCGTTCAGCCGCTGCCTGAAACTCAGGCGATTGAATCACCGACGACGGCGATTGTCGGCAAGAGTCCGGTGATGGTGGCGGTCTATCGTTTGATCGCGCGGGTTGCGGCGACCGATTCGACCGTGCTCATCAGCGGTGAAAGTGGCACGGGCAAGGAACTGATTGCGCGCGCGCTGCACGATAATTCGCTGCGGGCGGCGCAGTCGTTCGTGCCGGTCAATTGCGGCGCGCTGACTGAAACGCTGCTTGAATCGGAACTCTTCGGTCACGTCAGGGGCGCGTTCACCGGCGCCGCCGCCAGTCATCGCGGCATTTTTGAAACGGCCAGCGGCGGGACGGTTTTTCTGGATGAGATTTCAGAGACTTCACCGGCCTTTCAGGTCCGACTGCTGCGGGTGTTGCAGGAGCAGGAAGTGCGCCCGGTCGGCGCAAGCGAGCCGCGTCGCGTGGACGTGCGCATCGTGGCCGCGACCAATCGCCGCGTGCAGGATCTGCTCAGCGCCGATGATTTTCGCCAGGATCTGCTGTACCGGCTCAGCGTGATTCATATTGAACTGCCGCCGCTCCGGCAGCGCCGCGAAGACATTCCGCTGCTGATTGAGCATTTTCTGCAACGCGCCAGCCGTCGTTTGCAGCGTCAGGTGCAGGTCACGCCGGACACGATGAACTGGCTGAGCGGCCTGGCCTGGCCCGGCAATGTGCGTGAACTGGAAAATGCCGTTGAGCGCGCCGTCACGCTCAACGCCAGCGGGCAACTGCTGCCTGAAGATTTCACGCAATTCACCCCGGCCCCTTTTATCACCGCGCCCGAACTGTCAGCCGAAATGCAGGCCGCCGCTGAGCCGCAGCCCGAAACCGCCGCTGAAGCGCCGCCACACGCCTGGGTTTGTCGCGTCCCGGCGACGCTGGATGAAATCGAACGCGAACACATCATCGCCACGCTGCGTTACACCGGGGGCAACAAGCTGCGCGCCGCTGAACTGCTCGGCATTGGCCGGTATTCGCTTTATCGCAAAGCTGAACGGCTCGGCCTCAATCTTGATTCGCTGACCAGCAAACACAAAAGTGAACAGTGAGCCGGGCGGGACAGATGCCCGACGCGCGGGCCGTGCGCCCGGCATTGATGACAGGCAACTTTGATGACCACACGTGCGCTGATGACAATGCTGTTGCTGACGGGCTGCGTGATGGCTGCGGCGCTGCCGCAACGCGCGCGCGTGGCCGGGCGAGTTGAACTGCTCAATTCAAAGGTGAAGAAAAACGGGCGGGTTGATGCGCGGGGCGTGGCGGTCTGGCTGGAGCCGCTGGATGGCAAAGCCGCGCGCGGGCCGCTCGCCAGGCAGAAAATTATTCAGACTGGCAAACGATTCACTCCGCACGTGCTGATCGTTGAGCGTGGCACTGAAGTTGACTTTCCGAACCTCGATCCATTCTTCCACAATGTCTTTTCGCTGTTTGACGGCAAGCGTTTCGATCTGGGGCTGTATGCCAGCGGCGAGACGCGACCGGTGTTATTCAATCGCGTCGGCGTGTCGTTCATCTTCTGCAATATTCATCCGCAGATGAGCGCCATCGTCGTGGCCGTCGAGACGCCGTATTTTGCCGTGACCGATCAGCAGGGCAGTTTTGCAATTAACGATGTGCCCGAAGGCCGCTATCAGTTACGGCTCTGGCACGAACGGACCAGCGCTCAGGAATTGCAGGCGCAATCACGCGCGGTGCGCGTGTCGGGGGCGAATTTCGATCCCGGCCCGATCAGGCTGAACGAAGCCGGTTACGTCCCGCGTCCGCATCAGAACAAGCATGGCAGGGAGTATGACAACGAACGCCAGGGTCCCGCCTACAAACGCCCGTAAGCTGTCGCGGCTGATGGCGCGGCTGAAATTGCGCGACCGGCTGTTTCTGGCGTCGGCGCTGATTTCGACGACCATCCTGCTGCTGGCCGCGTGGGTCATCAACAACCAGGTCGTGCGCCAGGCGCGGCAGCAGGTGCAGTCTGAAGTTGAAAACCTGCTGCCGGTTTACAACGCCGTCTGGGAAGAGAATGCGCGCAGCCTGGCCACCCTGGGCCGGACGATGGCCAATGCGCCCAACGTCAAAATCATTTTCGGTGATGCGCGGGCGGCGCGTGATCGTCAGACGATCCACGAAATGCTGGCTGATTTCGGCGGCGAACCGGCTTCGCGCGTGGACCTGGTGCTGATGACCGACGGCGCCGGTCACATCACGTTTGCTGATCTGCGCAACGGCAGCGCGCCGCCCGTGACTGAACTTGAAGCCGCTCGCGTCGTGGCCGAAAGTCAGGAGCCGAGCCAGGGCTTTGCGATCTTTGGCGGCAGACTTTTTCAACTGTCGCTGACGCCGATTCTGCTGCAATCAGGCAGCGACGAATATCAGAACACGCTGGCCGTGCTGGGCACCGGGCTTGAGCTGCGCCGCGAAGTCGCGCAGGCCATTCGTGAGCGGATTCACTGCGACGTGATCTTTCTGACTGCCGAAAAAATTTATGCCTCATCGTTTGCACCGGCTGATGAAACCGCGTTGTCGCAGATCATCGCTGCGCCTGAAATCAGGCAGGCCGATGCCGCGCGTCCGGTTGAAATCAGGGCCGGCGGTCATCTCAACCTGGCCTTTTCGCGGCAGCTTGCGGGGTTTGACGGGCAGCGCATCGGGCAGGTGGTGGCGCTGCGGTCGCTGGCCGATGCGGGCCGGTTTTTCCGGGCGATTTCAAATCTGCTGCTGCTGCTCTGGACCGTCAGCATTGCGGCGGCTTTTCTGCTGAGCTGGCTGATTGCGCGGCGCATCACGCGACCGATGGAGGCCCTCGTCGCAGGCACCCGCGAATACGGGCGCGGCAATTACGATTATGAAATCAACGCCGACGCGCAGGGCGAACTGGGCGAACTGGCAAGCGCGTTTGAGCAGATGCGCCGGTCCTTGAAACAGACTCAGACGGAGTTGCTGCGGCGCGAACGCCTGGCGACCATCGGGCAGATGGCCGGTTCGATCATTCACGATCTGCGCAATCCGCTGGCGACGATTTCGACCGCCGCTGAAATGCTCGCGCGCGACAACCTGCCGCCGCCGCGCCGGCAGACGCTGCTTGAAAGCCAGGCGCGCGCCGCACAGCGCATGCACGACATGTTCAGGGAACTGCTCGAATACACACGCGGCACTTATGCGCTGACGCTCGCCCGTCACCGCCTCTGTGACATTGTTGAGAGCGCCGTGCAGCAGATCGCCACGCTGGCCGGGCGCGCGGGCGTGGTCATTGAAAAAAATATTCCGGCTGAACTGATCGTGAAAGCCGATGCCGAACAGCTTGGGCGCGTCTTTGAAAACCTGCTGACCAACGCGCTGCAGGCGATGCCCGGCGGCGGGCAGGTCAGCATTGCCGCCGCCGCGCAGGGCCGTGCGGTGCGGATTGACATTCGTGATAACGGGCCGGGCATTCCGCCTGAAATTCGGGAACGATTATTTGAACCCTTTGTCAGTCACGGCAAACTGGGCGGGACGGGACTGGGCCTGGCAATTGCACACAGCATCGTCGAAGCGCACGGTGGCAGGATCGGACTGGAGCCGGTGTCAGCGTGCGGCGCAAATTTTTATCTGACTTTGCCCCTGGATGATCGTGGAGGGCCTGATGCCAATCCAGATTCTGCTGGTTGATGATGACGAGGCTTTTCGCTCGGTCACGGCGATTGCCCTTGAAAGCGAAGGCTGCGTCGTGCAGGAAGCCGCCGATGGTTATGCCGCGCTCGAAGCCCTGAGCAGCGGCCATCCCGATGTCATCGTCTGCGATCTGGACATGCCCGGACTTGATGGCCGCGAACTGTGTCAGCGTGTGCGCTCCAATCAGCAACTGGCCGCAGTCCGCTTCATTCTGCTGTCCGCGCTGATCGAACCCGACGGTTCAGGCATCCCGCCGGATCACAACGCTGACTGCTGCCTGAGCAAGCAGACCCATTTTTCACAACTCGTCACCCGCATCGAAGCGCTCGCCAGACGGTGAGATTCACCCTGTCACTGCGTGATATTGACGGCGACCTCGCCAGCCCTTGCACACCGGAGTCTGAATAATGAAACCGAAAAAGCTGTTGGTCTTTTCCGTCGCGTTCTCGCTGGCTCTGGCCGTTTCGGCGGCGGCGGGGCCGGTCACTAAAAAGGCGCGCGCCGCGCGGCAGCAGCCCACCCGACCGCAACCGTCAGCGCCCGACAATGAATGGCGTGAATCGCTGCGGCGCGCCGAGCAGATGGCACAGCAGGCGCAGGCCGAAGCCCGCCTTGCGCGCCAGCAGAACGCGGAACTGCAACGCCGGCTCGAAGCCAACACCAGCGAACTCGCCAGCCTGCGTCAGCTTGTCAACCAATACGGGCAGCAGCTTGCCGCCCTCAACACAGCGCAGCCGTCCGATGCCACGCAGACCGTGCCGGCAAAGCCTGTCGCTGAAACTGAAGCGTCGGCGCCGCCCGAACGCATGGACAGGTTGCAGGAACAGGTTGAAGTCAATACCGCACAGCTCAACGAACACGCGCAGACCAAAGTTGAAAGCGGGTCGCGGCATCGCATCCGGCTCTCTGGCCTGATTCTGGCCAATGCTTATTTCAACTCTGATGATTCATCGCTGACGGATGTGCCGCTCGTCGCGCTGCCTGCCGGGGCGATCAGCCGCCGCAATAATTTCGGCGCGACGCTGCGACAAACCAGAATCGGACTGAATTTCGATGGCCCGCGCCTGAGCGCAAAACTCGGCGCCGCGCGCGTCAGCGCCGAAGCTGAATTTGATTTCTGGGGCGGCACGAGCGGCGAAGTCGAAGGCGATGTGTCAGGCTCGCTGCGGATTCTGACCGCTTCGGCACGGCTCGACTGGGAACGCACGTCATTGATTGTCGGGCAGCGTCCGCCGCTGGTGTCGCCGCTCAATCCGACTTCGCTGGCGGCAGTCTGGTTTCCGCCAATGACCGCGGCGGGCAATCTGTGGCAATGGATGCCGCAGTTTGAAATCGAACACCGCGCCCGCCTGCGTGATTCAGCCGAACTGATTATGCAGGGCGGGCTGATGCTGCCGATTGGCCACAGCGTGCAGGGCCGAACGATTGAAGGCGGGCCGGGTTATGAATCAAGAATTGCGTATCGTCGCAGCCTCGACTCCGACCGCAATCTTGAACTTGGTTTTGGCGGTTACTATCAGCGTCGCCCGTTCACGGCAGGCCGTCACGTCAATTCCTATGCGGTGACGAGCGACTGGCTGATTCCGCTGGGCAGCCGCCTTGAACTGAGCGGCGAAGCCTTCACCGGCAGGGCCGTTGAAATCGGCCAGCCAGGCGGCAGGGTGGACCGGCTCTATGCCGTGACCGGTTCGCCTGATAATCCGGCGACGGTGATTCGCGGCGTGCGTGCCAGCGGCGGCTGGCTGCAACTGGCCGTCAAAGCGCGGCGCGATCTTGATTTCAATTTTGCGTTTGGTCAGAACGATCCGCGCAATGATGATCTGCGCGCAGGCTTCAACCTGCAGAATGCCGCCAGTCGCAACCGCGCCGGCTCAGCCAATGTGATCTGGCAGTTGCAGCACAACTTTCTGGTGTCATTCGAATACCGGCGCCTGTGGACCACTTACGCCGCTCAGCCGCGAACCAACAACCATTACAACCTCGCGTTTGGTTACGTATTCTGAACAGGCCCGGACTGACGCCACACGATGGGAGCGCGGGCTGCCAGCCCGCTGCTGACAGGCGCAGCAGCCGCAAGTCAGCGGGCTGGCAGCCCGCGCTCCCATCGTGTGGCGTCTGCTGGCGTCACACGATGACGCGCGCTTTACGATTGATGAATCCGCAGTGACAGATTGACTCTCCTTACTCAGCAGATATAATCGAATGGCCGATGCGAGCCGCTTCATCATTTCAGTTCGCATCAGTGGAATGAGGTCATCAGCAATGAAACAACCAGTCATTATCAGCGCCGCGCGAACCCCCATCGGAAAATTTCAGGGAGCCTTGAAACCTTTCACTGCGCCTGAACTCGGGGCGCTGGCCGTGCGAGCGGTCATCGAACGGGCCGGGCTTGATCCGGCGCAGGTTGACGAAGTGATTATGGGCTGTGTGCTGCAGGCCGGACTCGGACAGAATCCGGCTCGCCAGGCCGCGCTCAAGGCCGGGCTGCCGGACAAGGTGGCAGCGCTGACGGTCAACAAGGTCTGCGGCTCCGGGTTGAAAGCGGTGATGCTCGCGGCGCAGTCAATTGCGCTCGGTGACAACGATTTCATCGTGGCCGGTGGTATGGAATCAATGTCGAATGCGCCGTACCTGCTGCCGAAAGCGCGTGACGGATACCGCCTCGGCAACGCCGAAATTGTGGACTCCATGGTTCACGATGGTTTGTGGTGCGCCTTCGATAACTGGCACATGGGCGAGACCGGCGAAGTGACGGCAGAGAAATATCAGATCACGCGGTACGAACAGGATGCCTACGCCGTCGGTTCAAATCAGAAAGCGATAGCGGCCATCACTGAAGGCCGCTTCCGGGATGAAATCGTGCCGGTTGAAATTCCGCAGCGCAAAGGCGCGCCGATTGTCTTCGACACTGACGAAGGCCCGCGCAGCGATTCATCACTTGAAACGCTCGCCAAACTCCGCCCCGCCTTTCGCAGCAACGGCACCGTCACCGCCGGCAACGCTTCGCAGATCAACGACGGCGCGGCGGCGGTGGTCGTGACTTCGCTTGAACGCGCGCGGCAGCTTGGCAAGGGGCCGCTGGCGCGCATCGTGGCGCAGACCACTGCCGGAGTTGAGCCGAAGATGGTGATGATGGCGCCGGTTGAGGCCGTGCGCAAAGTGGCTGAAAAGGCCGGATGGAAACTTGATGAGGTGGAACTCTTTGAACTCAACGAGGCGTTTTCATCACAGTCGGTGGCGTTGCTGAGAGTGCTCGGCCTTGATCCGACCCGCGTCAACGTCAATGGCGGCGCGGTCGCGCTCGGCCATCCGATTGGCGCTTCAGGCGCGCGCGTGCTGGTGACGCTGCTGTCTGAAATGAAACGCCGTGAAGCTCAGCGCGGCATTGCCAGCCTGTGTCTGGGCGGCGGCAACGCGGTCGCCATCGCGGTGGAAAGATAAAATCAATCAGGATGGTTTCGCGCATTCGACTTGTTTTCTGATTGAAGATGAATGCCGGAGGTAACTGGCCACTGGCTCACGATCACTGCCTTATGATTCTCTGTCAGCGCTGCAAACAGGCCAACCCGCTCGAACTGGAATACTGCGAAAACTGCGGTACGCGGCTGATGCTGGTGGTTCGTCCGCGCAACTACCCGCCGATGGCCGAAGCCATGGAGCGTACCCTTGAAGAGCATCTGCTGGAACGCATCAGCGCGCTGGAATCGGCCCTCACCCGCGCCAATGACCGGTTCGAGCAGTTGCTGGAACTGGCGCAGCAGCAGGCGACCGGCAGCTTTTACGATCATATGATGGTCGAGGCGCTGACCGATATTCTCAGCGACAATCAGACGATTGACCGCGAGGAGCTTGAGCATCGCTGGCGCACGCGCGTGGCGCGGCATCACGAAGAGACCATCGAACGTGAACGCCTGGATGAACGCTGCGGCGTGATTATCGCCGGTTATCGCGGCCTGCAGCGCGAAGAGTTCAGCCTGCTGGTCATCGAAGGGACGAGCCTCATCAACGCCGGTCATCTGCGGCGCGGGCTGCGCGTGCTTGAAAGCGCGCTCGCGCTTGATCCGCACAATCCTGAACTCAACTACACCGTCGGTGAATACTATTTTCACCTGAGCGATACGCTGGCGGCCTCGCTGCACCTGAGCCGCGCGCTGGATGAGATGAGCGATCATTTCGGCGCGCTGCTGCTGCTCGGCCTGCTCGCCGCCGATGAAGGCGCGCCGGAAACGGCCAAGGAACATCTGCAACACGCGCTCACGCTCGACAAACATTCGTTTGCGGCGCATTACGGTCTGGGCCGCATCTTCGCCCGCGAAGGTTGCCGCAACGAGGCGCTGGCGCATTTCAAGCGCGCGCTGTCGCTGCGTCCCGCGCCGGAAATGCATTACCTGGTAGGCCGGGCTTACTGGGAACTGGGGCGCGCCGATCAGGCGCTCAAGCATTTGCAAAAGGCCGTGCGGCTTGATCCGCGCTTTGATGCGGCGCTCTACAGCCTGGGGCTGATCTACTGGCAGTCGAATCGCACGAATGAAGCGCGCGAACACTTTCGCGCTGCTTATGAAATCAATCCGCGCGATTCGCATTACCGCGTCGCCGTGCGCGCGCAGGCCGGCGATGAACTGCCGACGCCGCCCGCGCCGGGTGAAACGACACTTGTCAGGCGGCGCAAGGCCAGGGTCAGCGAAGCGCGGTTTATCGAACTGCTCTGGCGCGATCTGACCACGCTCTCACCCGCGCCCGTCAGTTCCCGGAAAAAATCCTGACCTCACGCATTTCGCGGGTCGCAGCCAGACCCGCGCGGCTGTGTTATACTCTGCCGTCATCGGCACTCAGCAGGCACTCAAATCCACGACCGGATCAGTCGCCGGATGGTGGCTTGTTTTTTTCCCCCGTTTCGTCAGCGCAGGCAGTTCGCCGCCGACCGTCGTCAGCCGCAACGTCACGCGCCGCGCTGACAAGCAGCA
>CAYWDW010000160.1:6740-9223 GCA_964457105.1 uncultured Heliobacteriaceae bacterium | reverse complement strand
GGTGTGATAACCCGTCAGCGCGAAGACGAAATCGTTCGGCAGTTCCGTTTGCTCGTCCGTGTCAAGGTTGCGCAGCCGGATGCTCGTCAGCCCGATTTCAGTGACGATGGTTCTGAAACAGGCGCTGACTTCGCCACTGCTGAGGCGGTTTTCAATGTCAGGCAGAATCCAGTACTTGATGCTGCGCTTGAGCATTGCGCCGCGATGAATGAGCGTCACGCGCGCGCCGCTGCGGTGCAGATCAAGCGCGGCCAGCGCGGCTGAATTGCCGCCGCCGATGACCGCGACTTCGCGCTGATAAAACGGATGTGCATCCTTGTAATAGTGCGAAACCTTCGGCAACTCTTCGCCGGGAATGCCCATGAAATTCGGCTGATCGTAATAACCAATCGCCATAATCAGCTTGCGCGCGCGATAAACGCGCCGTTCGCCGGTAGCGAGAAGCTCAGTCTCAACGCTGAACTCACCGTCTGCCCCGCCTGCCTTCAGCACCTTTTCATATTGCCTGATGCGCAACCGGTAAGCGTCGGTGACGCGGCGATAATATTTGAGCGCTTCCAGGCGGTTCGGTTTTTCGCGCTCGCAGACAAAGGGCAGATCACCGATTTCAAGCAGCTCCGGCGTCGTGAAAAAGACCATCTGCGTCGGGTAATTGAACAGCGAATTGACCAGACAGCCTTTCTCAATCACCAGGTAATCCAGCCCGGCGCGCTGCGCTTCAATCGCGCAGGCCAGCCCGGTCGGGCCGCCGCCAATGACGATGACATCCAGCAACTGCTCTGCGCTCATGCTTCAATCCGGTGATCTTCAAAATAAAACGCCGGGCCGCAGACCAGCAGAATTTTCATCTCTGCGCCGCCTGTATTCGTCAGCGTGTGGCGCTGACATTTCGGAATGTAGATCGCGTCGCCTGCGCCGACTTCGCGCGCTTCATCACCAATCGTCATGACGCCGCTGCCGCTGAGAATGTAATAAATCTCTTCGAGCATCTCGTGATGATGCGGGGTGACGGTTTTGCCCGGCGGCAGCGTCTCTTCCGCGAGGCTGCACTGCGTCACGGGCGAAGTCGTCCGGTCAATCAGCGGACGAATCTCAGAACCGTGCGGCGTGTGCAGGATTGTTGAATCACGACGATTGACGATGAGCATGACCCGCACCTTATTTATTCTGCGTCAGCGCCTGCACCGTAATCGGCAGGCCGAAAATGTTGATGAAGCCCGCCGCGTCCTTCTGATCGTAGCTCGCGCCCATCGTGAACGAAGCCAGATCAGGACGGTAAAGTGTGTTCGGGGAAGTGCGCCCGGCAATGATGACGTTGCCTTTGTAAAGCTTCAGGCGACACGCACCGCTGACGTTTTCAGCGAGCCGGTTCACAAAGGCGTCGAGCGCTTCTCTGAGCGGCGTGAACCACTGACCGAAATAAACCATCTCGGCGTATTTGTGCGCGATGGCCTCCTTGTAATGCGCCGCTTCGCGGTCGAGGCACAACGCTTCGAGTTCGCGCAGCGCCGCAAGCAGCAGCGTGCCGCCCGGCGTTTCGTAACAGCCGCGCGATTTCATGCCGACCAGCCGGTTTTCGACCAGATCAATTCTGCCGATGCCGTTGCGGCTGCCGATTTCATTGAGCTTTTCGAGCAGCGGAACCGGATCAAGGTGTTCGCCATTGACCGCGACGGGCGTGGCTTTCTCAAACGCGATTTCGACGTATTCGGCTTCGTTCGGCGCGTCCTGCGGCGAGCGGGTCAGCATGTACATCGCTTCTTCGGGTTCGCTGGCCGGGTCTTCGAGGATGCCGCCTTCGTGCGAGATGTGCCAGATATTCCGGTCGCGGGAATAGATCTTTTCGCGGCTCGCAGTGATCGGAATTTTTCTTTCAGCAGCGTAATCAATCGCGTCTTCGCGCGAAATGATATTCCATTCACGCCACGGAGCGATGACCGGCAGTTCGGGCGCGAGCGCCTTGTAAGTCAGTTCAAAGCGCACCTGATCGTTGCCCTTGCCCGTGCAGCCGTGACAAAGCGCATCGCAGCCTGTGGCCTTTGCCAGTTCGACCTGTTTCTTTGCAATCACCGGGCGGGCAAACGAAGTGCCGAGCAGGTATTTGTGTTCGTACACGGCTCCGGCGCGCAGCGTCGGCCAGATGTATTCGGTGACGAACTCGTGGCGCAGATCTGCGATGTAAATTTCCGCCGCGCCGGTCGCCGTGGCTTTCTCCTTCAATCCGTCAAGTTCTTCTTCCTGACCCACGTCGGCGGCAATTGCCACGACTTCGCAATGATAATTTTCCTTCAGCCAGGGAATGATGATCGAGGTATCAAGCCCGCCGGAATAAGCGAGCGCAACTTTTTTATACTGTGCCGTCATCTGCCGTATCAGTGCCTCCATGAAGAGTTGATTGATGAGAAAACAAGTCGCGGATTATACACGCTGGCTGGTCAAATGCGTAGTTGGCAGGCCAGATAGCCGACGGGAAAAGGCGTTTC
>CAYWDW010000160.1:0-6730 GCA_964457105.1 uncultured Heliobacteriaceae bacterium | reverse complement strand
TTCCCGTTTTAATTTTCCGCTGGTTTACAATTCTGTTAGCCCGTGCTAAAAACATGCCTGCCGGTACTCATAGCGGTCTTCAAAGACTGACGGCGGTTCCCTCAAATCGCCATTCCGTCGTCCAAAACAGCTTTGCCCTTGATCGTGGTTTGATCAGTACACTTTGTTCGTAAGTTCACTGGCGAACAGAGTCGGCGCCTGACCTGACATTCGCTGTGGCGTTTGTTGCTGGTTTGAATCAGTCAGGTCTGGTGATTATTAACTCAACCGTTCAAGGCCTGGCGTTATCGCGTTTCATCTGACAGAGAAAACATTTGCGTTTGCCCCGCCTGATTCTGACGTGAATGCTTTGTTCATGGCGATAAGCCTGTCACAACCCTGTGCGGTCGCCTGTTTTCGGAGTTCACCCCATGAAGTGTCAGTTACTTCCCCGTCTCCCCGACGTTTGTCTGCTTACAACCGCGCTGCTTGCGCTGAGTTTACTTGCCATTATTTCCCTGCCGGTCACCGCCCAGACGCCGACGCTCGATGCCGAAGAGCAGGCGCTGCTGAAACTGGTCAATGAATATCGTGTGCAGAACGGGTTGCAGCCACTCAAGGTTTCAATCGCGCTGACCAATGCGGCGAAATGGATGAGCGGTGATATGTCGGCCAAAAATTACTTTCCCTACAATCACGTTGACAGTCAGGGCCGCGATCCGTTCCAGCGCATGGCGGCTTTCAATTATGGCTATAACAGTTGGCGCGGTGAAAACATCGCCGCCGGATATGGCGATGCGGCTTCCGCCTTCAATCAGTGGAAAAATTCGCCGGGTCACAATGCCAATATCCTCAATCCCAATTATGCCGTCATCGGCATCGGGCGCGCCTACAACGCAGGGGCGACTTATCGCTGGTACTGGACCAACGATTTTGGCAGCTATGTTGATGCAACGATGGATGCCGGGCAGGTGACGCCGCCGGTCGTGTCCAGTCTCGTGACGGTCAATGCCGCCAATTATCAGGGCACGGTGACGCCTGAATCACTGGCGGCGGCTTATGGCTCGAGCCTGACAACCAGCACGACCACGGCGTCGGTGCTGCCGCTGCCAACCAGCCTCGGCGATACGATGGTGACGGTCAACGGCACCGCCGCGCAGTTGCTGTTCGTGTCACCGACGCAGATCAACTATGTCATTCCCCGCAATGTCGCCGCCGGGAGCGCGACCGTGCGAGTCACCAGAGAGAACGGAACCCTGGTCGCCAGCGGAGCGGTCAATGTCAGTCCGGTCGCGCCCAGTCTCTTTACCTGGTCATCAAATGGTCAGGGTCTGCCAGCGGGACTGACGACTTTTGATGGCACTTACTTTCAGCCCGTCGCCAATGCTGACGGCACTGCGCGCCCGCTGAGCGTGGGGACGGATGCGAATCCGAACTTCCTGGTGCTCTTTGGCACCGGAGTTCGCAATCGCAGCTCACTCAGTAATGTCAGGGTGATAATCGGCGGCATCAGCACTGAAGTGCAGTTTGCCGGAGCGCAGGGCAGTTTTGCTGGTCTGGACCAGATCAATGTGAAGCTGCCCACCAGCCTGCGCGGCAGAGGCAATGTTGACATCAAAATCAGCGTTGACGGCCAGTCGGCTAATCAGGTCTCGGTTTACATCGGCGGATAAGTCCGTCGTCGCGGCTTCAGACAACAACAGCACGGGCGTTCAGCAGATGAGCGCCGGTGCTGTTTCTTTTTCAGGCTCCGTGTTACTGACACTTTGACCGGCGCACCAGATCAGCCGCCAGTTTGATGGCGACCACCATGCTTGACGCATCGGCAATCCCCTGACCGGCAATGTCGAAGGCGGTGCCGTGATCTACCGAAGTGCGAATAAAAGGCAGGCCGAGAGTGACGTTGACGGCTTCACCAAAGGAAAGGCACTTGACCGGAATCAATCCCTGATCGTGATAGCACGAAATGACCACGTCAAATTCGCCGCGCGCGGCGCGCAGAAAGATCGTGTCGCCTGAATATGGCCCGCTGACTTCAATGTTGTCCTGCAGTCGGCAGGCTTCAATGGCCGGAGCCATTTCGACCGCTTCCTCAATGCCGAACAGCCCGCCTTCGCCGCCATGCGGATTGAGCGCCGCCACCGCCAGGCGCGGATGCTCAAAACCATACCGGACCAATTCACGGTGAATCAGGCGAATCAGATTTTCAAGTTTCTCTTTTCTGACTTCCCTGATCGCTTCGGCCAGCGGCAGGTGCGTCGTCAGCAGCGCCACGCGCAGGCCGGGCGCGATGAACGTCATGGCGTAATCTTCAGTCTCTGTCAGATCAGCGAGAAACTCGGTGTGCCCAGGGAAGGGATAACCGCCCAGATGCAGCGCGCTTTTATTGATGGGGGCAGTGGTGATGGCATCAAGCTGACCCGCCAGACACAGGCGCACGGCAGTTTCAATGAACTCTGCCGCCGCGCGACCACAGGCCGCCTGCTCCCTGCCCATTTCAATAAAACCGGGAATGTTGTTCAGGTTGTAAATAACCGGCGAAGCTGATTCAGGCAGCAAAAGGGCCGGATTTCCGGGTTCAGCATTGATCACATCCAGTCCGCGGGTGAGGTTGAAAACGCGCGCCCAGTGAGCCAGATACTGAGCATCACCAATAATCACCGGCAGACATGATTCAAGAACTTCAGGGTTCTCCACGGCCTTCAGTGTGACTTCAGGGCCGATGCCAGCCGGATCTCCGATGGTAATGCCGATGCGCGGACGATATGTAATCGTGTCAGTCACCAGTGTTTTCTGCGGGACTCAGGTCCGCTTCAGACAGCCGAAACAGGCGGCTGATCCTGAACCGGATCAGTCATCACTGTCCTCGTCCTTGTAAAGATACTTGATGTTGTGTTTGAGAATCAGCAGATTCGGCCCGCTCTGACGGTGCAGTTTGATGCTGCCCTTGTCGTACCACTCAATCGTCCCGTGCAGGACTTCGCCATCCTGCAGCACGATGACCATCGGGGTGCGGGCATCCATCTGTTTCTTGTAATAGAAACTTTCAGCGTTGGTTTGCTCTGGCGGCACTTTTTTGCGCTGTTGCGCCGCGGCTAACCCGCCGCCGGACTGATCACCTCGTTGCGGCGGAGGCGGAGGCGCATGCCGCGCCTGTTGTTCACGCTCTTTAACCTCGGCCAGTGTGGTGCGAATCAATTTCCTGTTCACGTTCTTTGCTCCTCTGCTCGGGAAATGTTAGGGGAAGATACCACCTGAAATTTGCGGCGTCCTGCGCTCAACAAACCGGCACTTTGCGACTACCTGCCTGGCTTCCTCAGTTCTGGTTTCTTTCGAGTCTCTGGCGAAGGCCCGAAGGCGGCCCCTGTGTGAAGCGCCCTCCGGCTATCCTTACGACGGGATTTTTCTGGTTGTTCACCAGACCGCTTGATTCGAGAGATTCCTCGCGCGAGATCAACTGAGGAATAACGCGGGAGCTGCCATCAGCGTCCAGGTCGGGACGTGACAACAATCTGTACAAACTCTGTTGTTCTCCGATGGAAAAATACTACCTTAAAGTTACCGCTTCAGGCAAGGAGAACGTCGTTTATCAGCAGGTGGAATGTGGCTGAAAGCGCTGCGAGTGTGAGGATGCAGAAAAGTCACAAGGCTGAGCTGCGCCTTGTGGCCTGCGGCAGTTCAGAGCTTTCAGTCAGTTTTTAGTCAGCCTTCTTGCGAATGAACGTCGGGACATCAAGATCATTGGCATCACGGCTTGCCGGTGGTCCGCTCGGTCGCGGCGGCGGTGGCGGCGTGGTGTTGCCGCCGGGGCGCACCGGAAAGCTGTGCAGATTCTCACTGGCTTTTTCAAAGCCGGTGGCGATGACGGTAATCTTCATCTCATTCTGCAATCGCTCATCACTGACCGTCCCCCAGATAATGTTGGCATCAGGGTCGGCGTGGCCGTGAATGACCTTCATCGCTTCATCAACCTCAACCAGCGACAAATCTGCTCCGCCGGTAATATTGACGAGGACGCCTCTCGCGCCTTCAATCGAAGCCTCTTCAAGCAGCGGGCTTGAGATGGCGCGCTGAGTGGCGTCAAGCGCCCGATTTTCGCCCAGCGCGTGCCCGGTGCCCATCAGCGCAATGCCCATGCCCTTCATCACCGTCTTCACATCCGCGAAGTCAACGTTGATATAACCGGGAATGGTAATCAGATCTGAAATGCCCTGCACGGCCTGCCGCAGCACGTCATCCGCCATCCTGAAGGCATCAGCGAGCGACAGATTGCGATCTGCCGTCTGAATCAGCCGTTCGTTCGGGATCGTGATCAGCGTGTCTACCACCGAGCGCAGTTCCTGCAACCCGGCTTCTGACTGTCGCAAGCGATGGCGACCTTCAAACGGGAAGGGCTTGGTCACCACCGCCACCGTCAGCGCGCCGAGTTCAGAGGCCAGCGAGGCAATGATCGGAGCCGCCCCCGTGCCCGTGCCGCCGCCGAGTCCGACCGTGACAAAAACCATGTCAGCACCTTCCAGCGCCTCGATGATTTTTTCAGTGTCTTCGAGGGCCGCATCGCGCCCGATTTCCGGATTCGCTCCGGCACCCAGTCCCTTGGTCAGTTTCGCGCCAATCTGAAGCTTGTGCGAAGCCTGCGATTTTTTCAGTGCCTGGAGGTCAGTATTGGCAACCAGAAATTCAATGCCGTCTATTTTCGCATCAATCATGTGGTTGACGGCATTGCTGCCGCCGCCGCCGACCCCGACGACCTTGATGCGCGCCCCACTCATCGGCGGTTCATCAACGAATCGAATATTCAGCCCGTGATCTTCAGTTGCCATCCTGCGCCTCCTGCTCTCAGATTATGGATGTCCTTCATGATTGTTGTCAGTGCGACTCTCGTGTTTCTCTGGAGTATCAATGAAGATGCTCAGGAAGCATCACTTGCCGCCAGTTTCTGCTCTGCCTCCACAACTTCAACCTCAGGGCATCGGGTCTGGCACGGGGCTGCTCGTGACCTTAACCATTCGCTTAAAGGGGGGTATGAAAGCTCGCCAATCAGATAGAGTTATTCCACTGGAAAACGCTCTTCTACGGGGAATCCGTCAAGGATCGGCAGGCGTGAGTACAACTACCTCGGCCCTGAATACTGGCGCACGATGTTGTGTAAGCGCGGCGATTTTAGCACAAGATATGGAATTGCCAAGAGCAGATCAGATTTTCAGAATTTTTTTCGTCGCGCTTCAATCGCTTTCAACTTTTTCTTTTTCTGACTCCCGATTTCAGCCTGACAGCCAGGCCGAAACCTGCATGGCTGACCTCAGAACAACGAGCCGAAAATGTGCCGAAACCTCGAGGGCATGGCGAAGGACGCGGCCCGGCGTGGTTGCTGCCGCGCCGCATTGGCCTGTCCCTGCGTGTGTTTCAGACCATACATTGCCAGCCCGACGGCGGTGGCAAAGCCGGGCCTGTTGACTTCATCTTCAGCCGGGCCACCCCAGCCTTCCGGCGCTCCAATGCTGACCGGCGCGTCAAAAATCTGTTCGGCAATCTCCAGCAGGCCGGTGAGCATCGCGCCCCCCCCGGTCAGCACAATGCCGCTCGAGAGCTGACGCTCGAAATTCGCGTGCCTGATCTCTTCGTGAATGTGCGTCAGCATCTCTTCCGCGCGCGGTTCGATGATGTCACACAGAATCTGCCGTGACAGCTCACGCGGCGCGCGCCCGCCCACGCCGGGCACTTCGATCACTGCGGCCCCTTCTTCGGCGCTGAGCAGCGGCTGATAGGCGCAGCCGTAGTCACGCTTGATGCGCTCGGCTTCCGGAATCGGCGTGCGCAGGCCCACAGCAATGTCATTCGTGAAATGATTGCCGCCCACCGGAAAGACCGCCGTGTGCCAGACCGTGCCGCGCTGATAAATCGCCAGGCTCGTGGTTTCGCCGCCGATGTTGACGAGCGCCGTGCCAAACTCCTTGTCCTCCTCGCTCAGCACCGCGTCGGCTGAAGCAAGTTGCGTCAGCATCATTTCGGCCACGGCGAGTCCGGCGCGATTGACGCTGGTAATGATGTTCTGTTTGGCGGCAATCGGGCTGGTCACGATATGCACCGAAGCCGCCAGGCGCGATCCCGGCATGCCGAGCGGATCGCCGATCCCGTCCTGATCGTCAACGGTGAATTCCTGCGGAATCACGTCCGCAATCACGCGGCCTGACGGAATCGAAACGGCGCACGCCGCATCAATCACGCGCTTGATGTCTTCGGGACTGATTTCGCGGTACCGGCTGGAAACGGCGATCACGCCCTGGCTGTTTTCGCCTTTGACGTGCGAACCCGACAAGCCGACATAGACTGAATCAGCCTGCAGGCCTGACATCAGCTCAGCCGCATCAATGGCGCGCCGGATCGAATCAACCGCCGCCTCAGGATTGACCACCACGCCCTTGCGCAGGCCCTTCGATTCAGCTTCGCCGATGCCGACGATTTCAAGCTGATGATCGAAGGTTTCCGCAATCACCGCGCGCACCTTTGTCGTGCCGATGTCGAGTCCCACCACCTGTGAAGTCTGTTTTGCCATGTGATCCTCTCAGTAAATATCCAGTGAGCAGTTGCGGCCAGCGCGCTGAGTCAGGGGTTCGGAGTTCGAGGCTCGTCCTTCAGAGTCCTGCTTTCAGTCAGACGATCACGGTTTCGTTACTGGAACTCATCCACCACTCACCCGAACTCCGGACTCCGGACTCAGCGCGGTTGCTTATGGGGCAAATTTGATCTG
>CAYWDW010000159.1:0-9228 GCA_964457105.1 uncultured Heliobacteriaceae bacterium | reverse complement strand
TAAAAAGAAAATGGAGGAAAGGAAAATATCAAAGAACTTCGTTTACGGAGTAGTGACTGACCGCGCGCCGGAAAAAAGAAATGCGGAATGTGACAATTCATCATTCCGCATTTCAATTTATACATGACTGCGCGGGACTATTTTTTATCGAGTTCCCGGTTGACGATTTCAGCCAGGGCGGCATCGTTCCGGGCATTCTGTCCGATGAAATGCGCGGCCAGCTTGCCGTCGCGGCCATAGACCAGCGTCTGCGGCACATCAACTATGCGCGATTCGACGAACTCCATAAAGACCGGATCGCTGACGGTGCCGACCGGATAGTTGATTTTGTGTGCGGCGATAAAGTTGCTGACCTTTTCAGCCGTCGTGCGGTCGTCCTCGACGGCCAGCCCGAGGACCTGCAGGCCGCGACTGCTCAGGGAATCGCTGAGCCGCGTGAGCGTCGGCATCTGATCGCGCGAATGACCGCACCAGACAGCAAAAAAGCTCAGCACCACAACCTTGCCGCGCAGGGCCGCCAGGCTGTGCTGACTGCCGTCGGTCATTTTCAACTGACGCTGCGCGACTGAAGCTTTGGGCAGTTTGCCGACTTTGCTGCCGGCTTCAGTGACCAGCGTCTGTGAACACAACAGCCCTGCAACGATCAGCGCCGTCAGCATTCGCCCGACGCGTGCAGCCGCTCCCTCACGGTCGCGGTACTGTACCGCGCGCGTCAGCAAGCGGTTCTCCCTGGATACCATTGTCCAAAAATGAAACAGGTTCATCAGTGGCTTTACCTCGTGTTGGGCGGGGCGATTATCGTGAGTGCGATTGGAGGAATTCGGAATTCGGAAGCTGAAAGCAAGATGACAGATGGCAGATGGCAGCGAGACTGCGGCTTCTCTTCATTCCGAATTCCGAATTCCGACTTCCGATCAACGGATTTACTGCCGGGTCGGGCGATGCGGTCTGGATTTGACGAGCGCCTTGCCGGCGGGTTTGGCTGCCGGAGTGGCCGGAGCTTCTGCCGGAGCCGGGCCAGCCTTTTCAAGCTGCGCCGCGATGGCCGCTTCAAATTCCTTGCCGACTTCGTCACTCCAGCCAATGCGCCGCAGCGTCATTTTGCCGTCAGGCCCGAACAGCACCATCTGCGGCACGCCGCGATTGTGGCTGTCGGTGAAGTAAGCGATGGCTTCGATGTTGCTGAAGCCGACCGGATAAGTCACCTTGTATTTCCTGATGAAATCCTGCACGGCTGAGGTTGCGGCCTTCTGATCGCCGGTGGCCTGCAAATCCTGCGACAGACCGAGCACGACAAGACCGCGACTGCGATATTTGTTGTACAACTCGGCCATGTGCGGCGCGTGATCCTGGCAGTGCGGGCAGGTGGTCAGAAAGAAATCCAGCATGACGACCTTGCCGCGCAGGCTGGAAAGTTTGAGTTCCTTTTTGTCCAGCATCGGAATGACGATTTCCGGCGTGTAGGACGAGCCGTCAGCGGCGGGCAGTTCCGGCACATCATCGCTGCCCAGGGCCAGCACGGACGCGGTCAGCGCGACGCTCAGCGCCAGCGCTGAAAAGACAGCCCTGAACGTCGCGCGGCCTGAGATAAAGAATGACTTCGGCATTGGTTTTAACTCCTCGGAAAAACCCTGGGTACGCATCGCTTCCAGCGTGCTTCCGGTAAAAGACCTGTTCCCTTTCAATCAGTCTCTGGCCGGAAGCACGCTGGAAGCGATGCGTACCCAGGATCTCTTTTCATTTGTTCAGAGCGTCGCCAGGCGACATTTACAACTCCTCTGAATAACGTTCGACAAGCGGCGGAGCTTGCAGGCGGCAGGGTCATCATGACAGGGCCAGGCCTGCCTGATGCCTGAGCCGCTGGTTACGGTGTGACTGACAATTCCTGGTTGACGATTTTTTCAAGCGCGGCGGCGTGTTCCGGCCTGTTGCCGACAAAATGTTCGACGAGGCGGCCATCGCGCGCGAAGACGAAAAGCTGCGGAATCGGGGCTTCGCCCGTTTCATCTTCGGTGCCGTTGAGAAACGCATCTGACAACAGTCGGCCACCCTGGCCGACCGGGTAATTGATTCCGGCGTCTTTGATGAACTTCTGCACCAGCGCGTTGTCATTGGGCGGATCAAGATTCAGGCCGATCACTTCAAGCCCTTTGGACTGATATTTCGTGCGCAGGGCGGCCAGGCGCGGAGCCTGTTCGCGGCACGGGCCGCACCACGTCGCCCAGAAATCAACCAGCACCACTTTGCCTTTCAGATCAGCCAGCTTGAACGTGCCGCCTTCGGGCTTTTGCAGCACCACGTCGCTGACCGGCTGCACCGAACCTTCCTTAAGCACCGCGCCGCTTGGTCTGGCCGTCGCGGCGACGCCTGCCGGACGCGCGCCCGTGACGGGTTGCGGCGGCGGCGCCATATTGCAGGCGGCACACAGCAGCAGCAGCGATACCGGCAGCAGGCGCAGGCCGGAAACTGACGGCAGAAGTTTACTGATCTTCGGATTCATAACCTTGTCCGGGACTGGCCGATTCAGCACTGAACTCTTCAGCATCGGGATAGATGACGGGAACGCGATACGCTTCTGAAGCCCACCGGCCCAGATCAACCTGCTGACAGCGTTCAGAACAGAAAGGCCGCCACTCATTACCTTCCCACGCAACCTCGCGGCGGCAGACGGGACATCGTCGCATAACAATCCTCAATGGCCTCAACTGATGACGCTGACCGGACGCGATCAGCGCCACGTAATGATACCGGATGAAACGATGAAACCGAAAGCGTCTTTTGCGGCGGGAGCGGAGGACGAGTTTGCGCGCACAGCGGCGAATTGAAGACTGGCCTGATCGCCGCTGTGCGCACAGTGATGTGGCCTATTTGTTTTCAGCTTTGTTTTCAGCGACGCTGCGTTTGGGCGCGGCCATCAGTTCCTTAAAGCGATTCATCATTGATCTGGAAACTGACAGCGACAGCGCCACGTCGGCTTCCTGCGCACTGATCTGCACTTCATCAAGCACCTGACTGAGCAGTTGCATCAGCGGATCCTTTTCGCCGCCGACAAATCCCTTGCCGAGCATGACCAGGCCGTTCAGCGCCGTTTTCAACTGTTCGGCTTCGCCCGCCGATGTCGTGCGCGCGCGCAGGTCGAGCGCCAGGCCGCCGGTTTCTGCCGGATCAAAAGCGAATGAGCCGCCAAGCTGGCTGATGGCGGCGAACGGCGACAGGCTCTGGTCCTGCTGTTTGAGCGACTGGCGCAGGCTGGCGGGGATGACCGCCGAAAAACGGATCATCGCTGACGGGCTGGCCTGCGCGAGCATTTCACTGTGCAGCGCATTGGCAAAGGCGGGACGCGCGCCCGCCTGCGCATCCAGCACGCTTTTGACGCTGGCCGGATCGCCCAGCACCAGACCATTGCTGAGCGGCGCGAGCGCCATTTCTTCAGCTTTGCCTGCTGCTCCGGCCTGTTTTATTTTGGGCAGCGTCTTTCCGTCAGGCGCGCCGACCAGCAGCGGCTGACCCTGATAAGTCAGAGTTTTGAAGACGATCTTTTCGGACCGCAGCGCCGCCGCAATTTTCTGCATATCCGGCTCAATGCCCTCGACGATGACCGCGCCGGTGGCTTTGCCGGCGCTGCCACTGAAGCTGACGCCAATCGTCACGCTCGAAATTTTCAGCGGGTCAATGCCGGTCTTCGCCATAAACTCGTCAAGCTGCCGTTTCATTTTCAGCAGTTCAGCCGGAGCCATTGAACCGACCTGCGGCAGCAGCAGTCTGAAGACCTGCGGCGCATCCGCATAAACAATCAAATCTGAGGCGGGCAGCAGCGCCGTCGCTTCAGCCTGTGGCGCGCTGTGCTGACTGGCTGGTGTCGGCGCGTTTTTGTGGCCGAGGTCATCCATCGTCAGCGCGGGCGAGGTGCGACGCGCAGATGAACCGGCCTGCTGTGCGCTGACGACGCCGACGAGCAGGGCCAGCAGCGCGATGACACGGACGGTAACTGAGGTAGCGGTTTTCATTGACTGAATCCTCCGGTTCGACTGAGCGGGTTGTCTGGTTGCTGATTGTGCCTGAGGCCGGACTGACAAGGGGTTGAAAGCACAGGGCCGAGCCGCGCGCAGGGTAAACCAGGTCCTCAGCGGCGACAAGAAAATTCTGCGAACAAAACAGGCCGTGAGCCGTAACCTGAACCGGTGGCTTTCGGCCCGCCAGCCGTAGTAATATCCGGGCCACCGCACTTCACCTCCCGCGCCGCAGCGTCTCAGTTGCGCGGGAAGCTCTTGACTCAAAGGCAGCATCATTGCCTGCTCAAAACTTGGACCGATGAAGGAGAATTGCATGAACAAAAGTAAGTTGTGGCGCCGGGTTCTGCCTGCCGGTGTGCTGGTGTGTGTTATCGCGGCGGCTTTCGTCGCCGGGGTGGTGACCGGGCAGAATAAATTCGGCACGCCGAAAACCGTGCTGCACGTGGTCACGCTCAGGTGGAAGGCCGATGCCACGCCGGAGCAGCAGAAGGCCGCCATTGACGGCATCAAAACCATGGCCGCAAAGATTCCGGGCATGAAAAACGTCTGGCTCAAAACGCTGAAGGTGCAGGGCGGCACACGCGAAAGCCCCTACAACGCGGCCTTCGTCATGGAATTTGCCGACGAGAATGCGCTGAAGGCCTATGCTGACAATCCGGCACACAAGGAGTGGGAAAAGATTTACCTGCCGCTGCGTGATGAGAGCCGTTCACACGACATCACCAACGACTCATCAACCGCGAAGAAGTAACAAACTGACGACGGGGAATTGCAGCAGCCAGGTCTGCAATTCCCCGCTTTCCCGCATCCCCGCACGCCGCTGTCCTGCATGAAGATTGCTCCCGCCACAGAACCTGCCGCCGATCAGGTCACGAGACAGAACCCGCTGAGCCGGCTTTTTCGCGCCTTCGCTTACCGGGATTTTCGGCTGCTCTGGTTCGGCGCCTTTACGTCCAGCGCCGGGACGTGGATGCAGCAGGCGGCGCTGAGCTGGCTGATTCTGAGCCTGACCAACAACGATCCGTCCTATCTGGGTTATAACGAAGTGCTGGCGACCGGGCCGATTCTGGTCTTGTCGCTCGTGGGCGGCGTCGTGGCTGACCGGACCGACCGGCGGCGCATTCTGCTGGCGTCGCAATACCTGCAACTCAGCCTGGCGTTTGCGCTGGCGCTGCTGACGTGGCTGGGGGTGGTGTCGGTCTGGCAGATTCTGCTGTTGTCGCTGCTGACCGGAGTCGCGCAGGCCTTTGGCGGCCCGGCCTATCAGGCGCTGATTCCGACGCTGGTTGAGCGGCGCGACCTGGCCAATGCGCTCGCGCTCAATTCGATTCAGTTCAACCTCGCGCGCATTGTCGGGCCGATGTTTGCGGGCGAGGCGCTGGCCGCGCTCGGCGCTGCCGCCTGCTTCGGACTCAATAGTCTGTCATTCGTTGCGGTCATCATTGCGCTCTCGCTCATCAGCGTCCGTTACCTGCCGCAGACGGACGGCGAAAGTCGCAATATGCGGGCTGAGATGCGGCTCGGACTGGCCTTTGTGTGGCATCGTCAGGTGCTGCGTTCGCTGACGCTGCTGGCCTTTGCGCTTTCGTTTCTCGGCTTTCAACTGATCACTTTTCTCTCCTTTTTTGCGCGCGACATTTTCTTTGCCGGTCAGCCCGACAGCGTGCAGGTCAAGGGCTTCACGCACCTGCTGGCGATGACGGGCGCGGGCGCGGTGACGGGCGCGCTCGTCGTGGCGTGGCTGGGCGACGCGCCGCGCAAGGGACGCATCGCGCTGCATATGCAGATTATCCTCGGCCTGCTGATTACGGCCTTCGCCTTCACGACGAAGATCTGGCTGGCTTACCTGCTGGTTTATCTGGGCGGCGTGTTTATGATGGCGAGCTTTGCGCCGATTGCGTCGCTCGTGCAACTGCTCGTCAATGACGAAATGCGCGGGCGCGTGATGAGCATTTACAACACGGCCTTTCGCGGCGGCATGCCGCTCGGCAGCGTCGTCACGGGGCTGCTGCTCAAGCATTTTTCCTCAACGCAGGTCTTTGCCGTCGAAGGTCTGCTGCTGCTGCTGATTGCGCTTTACTTCCTCACGGCAAAATCACAGGTTGAAGTCAGGGGCTGATGCCGAGCAATAAATCACGGGGGCTGGCGGCCCTGGCGCTTCAGTCACGGGCCGGTGCGTTTGTGTTGCACATCGGAGGCTGGTCAGTTTCCGGCTGGCCCAGCGCCAGGGCGAGAATCTGCTGCTGATCGGCTTCGGCGCGCTCAAGCAGGCCGACTACCGTGCCGCCGCGCAGCACAGCGATGCGGTCGCTCATCCCGGTAATTTCAGGCAGTTCTGACGAGATCATCAGAATCGCGGCGCCCTGCGCGGCAAGTTCGCGCATCAGCGCGTGAATCGCGGCCTTTGCGCCGACATCAATGCCCTGCGTCGGTTCATCCAGAATCAGCACCGCGGGCTGGCGCATCAGCCAGCGGCTCAGCGCAACTTTCTGCTGATTGCCGCCTGAGAGCGTGGCCACCGGCGCAAAGATCGCGGGCGTTCTGATGCCGAGCCGCGTCGTGTATTCAGCCGCGATGGCTCTTTCCCGCCGAAAATCAAACGCGCCCCGCCGCGACAGCTCCCTGAGCGAAGCCAGCGTGATGTTGTGGCTGATCGGCAGTTCCGGCACGATGCCGTGCCGCCTGCGGTCTTCGGGCAGATAAGCAATGCCGTGCGCGATGGCCTGCGCCGGATGACTGATCTTTACTGCCTGGCCGCGCAGCAGCAGCTCGCCCTGATCCGCCGGAGTCAGGCCGAAGATCACCCGCGCCAGGGCTGTGCGCCCTGAGCCGACCAGTCCGGCCAGCCCGACAATCTCTCCGGCTCGCACCGTCAGGTTCACGTTCCTGACGCCGGTCGCCGCACAACCCAGGCCGCGCAGTTCAAGCACCACTGCGCCGGGTTCAGTCATGCGTGGCGGAAAGACCGCCGACAGTTCGCGCCCGACCATCAACTCAATCAACTGCTGACGAGTGACGGCCTTCATCGGGTGCGTCGCAATCGTGCGCCCGTCGCGCAGCACCGTCACGCGGTCGGCAATCGCGGGCAGTTCTTCCAGCCGGTGCGAGATGTAAATCAGCCCGACGCCGCGCCCGCGCAATTCACGAATCACGCGAAAAAGATGCTGCGTGTCGGTTTCGGAAAGCGAGGCCGTCGGTTCATCCAGAATCAGGATGCGCGCGTCAGCGCCGAGCGCGCGGGCAATCTCAACAAGCTGCTGCTGCGGCATCGTCAGTTCACCGGCTTCCAGTTCAGGATCAAGCTGTGCGCCGACCTGCGCGAGCAGTTCAGCGGCCCGGCGACGTCGCGCCCGCCAGTCAATGCGCCAGCCTGAAGCGGCCTGTTCCTGACCGAGGGCCATGTTTTCAGCCACGCTGAGTTCAGGAAAAATCGCGGGTTGCTGATAGATGGCCGCGATGCCGTGCGTCCGGGCCACGCGCGGCGAATTGTGCGCGAGCAGTTCTCCGCCGAGTCTGAGTTCGCCGCTGTCAGCCGCCACCGCGCCCGTCATAATTTTGATCAGCGTGGATTTGCCCGCGCCGTTTTCGCCGACCAGCGCATGCACTTCGCCCGCCCGCAGCTCAAACGAAGCGCCCCGGAGCGCCTGCACGCCGGCATAAGCTTTGGTGATGTTGCTGGCCGCGAGTAGCGGTGCATCAGTCATATCGTTCAGCCCGATGAATTGGTTCAGCCCCCGGAAGTGCCGAAGCGCGCTTCCAGTTCCTGATAACGCTGCGCCGCGTCCTGCCAGGCCGACGATGGCTGCGGCTCGAAGCGGCGCGGGCAACTGTGGGCGGCGACGTGCTGCCGCGCTTCGGCCAGCGTGTTGAAGCGGCCTGTCGCGACAGCCTGCACGAGGACATTGCCAATTACCGTCGCTTCGACCGGCCCGGCCAGCACCGGTTTTTGGGCAGCGTTCGCCGTAGCCTGATTGAGATAATCGTTCTGCGCGCCGCCGCCGACGATCTGCACGCGGCTGATCGGGCGGCCCGTCAGCTTTTCAATCGTGCGCAGGACTGAGGCGTAACGCAGCGCCAGCGAATCAAGAATCACCCGCGTCAGCACCGCCGGTTCAGCGCTGACGGCCTGGCCCGTTTCAGCCAGTTGGGCGGCAATCGCGGCGGTCATCACCGGCGGATTGAAGAACCGCACATCGTCGGGAAAGATCAGCGCCGGCGGGTCACGCCGCGCCGCCACCGCGCCGAGCAGGTGCGCGTAATCAATCACGAGACCGCGCGCCTGCCATTCGCGGCGACACGCTTCCAGCAGCCATAACCCCGTTACATTTTTCAGAAAGCGAAACGTCCCGCCGGCGCCGCCTTCGCTGGTGAAATTGTGTTGCGCGACCTGCTCATTGAGCAGCGGTTCGTGCCGTTCAACTCCGACCAGCGACCAGGTGCCGGATGAAATATAAGCCGCGCCATCCGACAGCGGCGCGCCCGCCACCGCGCTGCCCGTGTCGTGCGTGGCCGGCGCGATGACACGCACGCCCGGCAGCTTCAATGCTTCAGCCAGTTCAGGCCGAAGCGGGCCGAGGTCCGTGCCCGCCGGCACGAGGTCCGCCAGCAGATGACCGGGCAGGCCGAGCTGACCGATCAGTTCAAAATCCCAGGTGCGCGTGACGGCGCTGACCAGTTGCGTGGTCGTGGCATTGGTGTATTCAGTGCAGGCCCGGCCCGTCAGCCGAAAGTTGATGAGGTCAGGCATCATCAGCAGCCGCGCCGCGCGAGTCGGCAGGCCTGACTGCGTGTGCGCAAAAAGCTGAAACAGCGTATTGATATTCAGCGCCTGAATCCCGGTGCGGGCAAAAATTTCAGCGCGCGGCAGGCGCTCAAAGACCTGCGCCATGACGCCCTGCGTGCGCTCATCGCGGTAACAGATCGGATCTTCAACCAGCTCTCCGGCGGCATCGAGCAACCCGTAATCAACGCCCCAGGTATCAACGCCGAGGCTGACGACAGGCTGCCCCAGCGCGCCCGCCCGCTGTGCCGCCGCGCCCAGGCCAGCAATGATTTCAGCCGCGATCTGCGACAGGTTCCAGCGCAGATGCCCGTCACTTCGCACCGGCGGATAATGAAAACGCCTGATCTCTTCCAGCCACAATTCACCGGGCGCGAGGCCGGCCAGAAAGACGCGCCCGCTGCCCGCGCCCAGATCAATGGCGATGTAAAGCGG